>CAJQQR010000207.1 GCA_905480545.1 uncultured Pirellulaceae bacterium | reverse complement strand
TCTTCAATTTCGTCATCTTCAATTTCGGAGGAGTCGTCGTCTTCAAACTCTTCTTCCTCTTCAGATGCAACAATTTGTTCGAAACTCTGCTGAGAAAGTTCCAAAATCGAAAACTCTTCCTCGGGTAAATCGATCGACGACGAATCGGACCCCGACAAATCAAATTTTCGTAAAGTGGAAATTGTCACGATGTAAAACTCCTTAGGCGAAATCTTCTGCGGACTGATGCGTTAGTGAATCTGGATTTGGTTTGTAATCGGTGGTTTTCTTGAAATAATCGGACTTCGGCAAGTCCTCTAATTTATCTAATCCAAAATATTTTAAGAAAAATTTGGTGGTCGCGTAAAGAAATGGTCGACCCAATTCCTCACTTCGGCCACTGATTTTGATAAACTTTCTCTCCATCAACTGCCGGAGGACTTCACCACAACTGACACCACGAATCTGTTCGATATCGGCCCTCAAGATAGGTTGTCGATAGGCAATAATGGCCAGACTCTCCATCGCCGGGTCTGATAGTTTTGCTTCGTCTTTCACACCATGAAGCCGGCGCACCCAGGTCGAAACCTGCGGTTTCGTCAAAAACTGATATCCGCCAGCCACCCGCTGAATTCGAAACGCACGTCCTCGGTCTCGGTATCGGCGATTAATTTCACGAATTAATGTACGGGCTTCGGTGCCATCTACGAGGTCGGCAAGTTTACTGATTTGCCGTGTATTTAAAGGTTCACGTGAAACAAACAGAACGGTCTCGACGCGATGCATTTTTTGAACCGGATCATCCGATTCCGATTTTGGATCTTCATTTTCCACCGGCACACGTCGCGCAAAAGATCTGGCGAATTCTGATCGCTTCTTTTGAAACGAAGAAAGTGATTTCGAGAAGTGACGACGATTATTCAAAAATTCACTCTTAACTAATTCAACTTTGTAAGTGTCAGAAACGTGATTTATTTCGTGTTTTTCCAGCAATATGCTAATGGAAAATCATGCAGGCAGCACCAACTTTCCCTATTCAAGTTGCTTTTGTGACTTAATTCAGCCGAAATGCCGAATTTTTTGAGCGGTTAAAGTTCGTGGAAATGAGGTTATCTTAATTTGATACTCCCAAACGCAAGAGCGAAATCCAATTTCACGAAAACTTACATGGTCATGAAAAGCATCTTCCTTGACAACAATTCAACGACGATGGTCGATGATGAGGTAATCGAAGCAATGCTAGAATGCCAAAAGAAAAAGTTCGCCAATCCGGCAAGCCAACATGAGTATGGGCGTGTTGCACGGCGTGAATTGGAAAACGCCCGAGATTCCGTTTCAGAATGCTTGGGACTTGGCCCAAAAGATTTATGTCTGTTTACCAGCGGCGGATCCGAAGCAAACAATCTTGCCGTTTTTGGTCGCTTTCCTCGAAAACTTCGGCATCAAGGATTTAACCTGGTTGTCTCAGCAATCGAACATCCAAGCATTTTAGCGGCTGTCGACGCCCTAAATTCTGACGGCATCGATGTTCGCCGGGTATATCCAAAATCAAATGGATCGATCGCACCAACCGACGTTCTACGCGAAATCGATGAACAGACTCGACTGGTTTGTTGTATGTCTGGAAACAATGAAACAGGTGTTATTCAGCCTGTTGGTGAGATTGCTAGCATCTGTGCCGAAAAAAACATTCCTTTCCACGTCGATACGGTGCAGTCGATTGGAAAGCTTGAATTTGATTTTGTTTCCTCAAATTTTTTGACCGCTACTGTTGCCCCACACAAGTTCCATGGACCGACAGGGATTGGTGCACTTTTGATCCGGGATCCAGAAAGCAGGAAATTTCCGACCCTCGAACCGCAAATATTTGGCGGATTTCAACAAGGAGGCTACCGACCGGGAACTGAAAGCATCCCGTTAGCGGTCGGTTTTGCAAAGTCACTCGAACTAGCGGTAAACAACCTGGACGAGAAGTCCTCGCGGGTAGGACAGCTTCGAGATCAGTTTGAAACGGCCATTTTGGAGGGGATTCCGGGCACGTTCGTCAACGGTGACCGGATCAATCGTTTACCTCATACGACAAATATATCGTTCTTAGGCATTGAAAGGCAGCAATTCGTACTGGCTGCGGATATGCAAAAACTCGCCGTATCGACCGGATCAGCCTGCTCAAGCGGATCAAGCCAACCTTCACATGTCTTAGAGGCTATGGGCAGCGAAAAGCCATTTGTTGAGTCCGCAATTCGATTCGGATTCAGTTTCCAATTGACGGTTCATGAAATCGAAGAGTCCGTTCGTCGTATCTCGTTGATTTGCAATAATTTACGTCGATCAAAATAAAGCTGAATAACGGTTGAATGCCCATCGAAAAAAAGGCAAAAACTTGCTAAAATTCGGGATTGAATTCGGCTATCGATTCCTATCTTTCAGGCGTTCATTTTAGTGACTTTTGACTCCATTTTTTCGCTCCAAAACCCCACTTTAAACGAATTGTCGACAACTTCGTTGAGTCGGTCAGCGAAACGAGTTCCGTCACGCTCTAGATCAGCAGACTCGGAGTTGATTTTTGGTCCCGAAAACAACCTACTCTCGGTACTGACCAACGATCAATTAAAGTTACTCGATCGACATCAATTTCCGATCTTGATTTACGGTCCATCTGGGTGTGGAAAATCCGCGATTGCAGAAATCATCAGTCAAAATTTTTGTCACACTCGAGAACTCCCAACTCGATCCTGTTTCAAAACTAACGGAAACGATTTTTTTCGCGATTTTATTGATGCCATCAATCTCGACGAACTCCAAGAATTCAGAAGTTCATATTTAAAACATCCATTGATTGTTCTCGATTCGATTCAAGACCTGGCGAAGCGCAAATCAATACACAATGAACTGATTTATCTTTTGGATCATTGTTCGCACGTTATTTTGACCAGTTCATTACACCCGAACGATTTGGACTTGTTTCCCAATCAGATCACCAGCCGATTGCTGGACGGTTTATGTCTTCCGGTGTCGACACCATCAGTCGAAACCAAAATGCGAATCATTGAGAACGAGATATCAAAGTTCTGCGGGACGATTCAAGCAGAGGCTGCACGGTGGTTAGCCGAAAACGAGTGCCCGACTATTCCGATCTTAAAAGAAAAAATATCACGTTTGCGGATCAAATTGGATTTCCAAAACGAAATTGATTTGGAAAGTATTCATCGCGTATTCAAGGCGCGAGATATCAATTCCGTGTCATTAAATTTGATTTCCAAGGTCGTCGCCAAAAATCAATCTTTAAAAATAAGTGACTTAAAAAGTCAATCACGAAAAAGAGTTTTTGTACAGGCTCGTGGGTTAGCCATATTCATTGCTCGAACACATTACCAATACAAATTTGAAGAGATTGGTCAATTTTATGGAAACCGAGATCACACTACCGTGATGCATGCTCTTCAAAAAACCCAACGCGACATTAATACAGATCCTGAATTGAAAAAATGTCTCGATACGATCATTGCTTCTATTCAATCGAAACTCAATTAACAACTAGGAAAGGACGTGGAAAAACTGTTGATATAATGTTGCATTCTGTTTTCAACTTGGCGGTTACCAACATTTGAAAAAAAAATCAGCTGATTGATCAACATTCATGACGAGAAGTGACAATTCAACCAACACTTTTCTGACAACTTATCCACCTCAAAATAGACACTTTCGCCCACGAAACCTTTACTTTTTCCTGTTTGTTAACAAAATTTCCGCTCACATTACTACTTTCACTTTTAAATAAATTAACTACTAGAAAGACGACAAGTGAAAATCGAAATCAATCGGGAAGAATTTCTTTCCGTCTTTCAAACAGCGGCAGCGATTGCCCCATCTCGCAGCCCAAAACCGATCCTTCAGAACGTCAAATTGGTCGCGATCGAATCGGGAGCAACGCTGTTGGCAACCGACATGGAAATTGGCGTCCGCTTGTCGGTCCCCGGGATTACGGTGATAACACCTGGCGAATGTATCTTGCCGGTGTCCCGATTCAATTCAGTCCTACGTGAATCGTCCGACGAATCACTTTCGATTGAAACAGATGAGACGGGTTCAATCGTAAAAGGCAAACGAAGTAAGTTTCGCTTGCCAGCTGAAAATCCAGACGAATTTCCCGACGTCGCTGAGTTTGATGAAACTTCGTTTTATGAGTTTCCTTCGAATCTCTTTAAGCAGTTGATTCGTCGAACTATTTTTGCAACCGATGCGGAAAGTGCACGCTTTGCGTTGGGCGGTATCTTGTTGGAGATCGAAGGAGACGTCGCTGTTGCTGTGGGAACGGATGGGCGCCGGTTAGCCAAAATGGAAGGACCGGTCAAAACGGTTGGTGAACCGAAAGTAAGTGAATCCAAAACCATTGTGCCAACGCGGTCAATGAATTTGATAGATCGTGCGCTACCCGATAGCGATGACCCAATACAAATTGTGACGCGGCCGAATGATGTATTAATACGTTATACAAATGGGGTGATTTATTCGCGTTTGGTAGAGGGTCGTTTTCCACCTTGGAAAGATGTTTTTCCTAAACGTGAAAACGCTGTGACCATTGATCTGAATGTGGGCCCCGTGTTTTCTTGTTTGCGTCAGGCATCGATCGTCACCAGTGATGAAAGTCGTGGTATTGATCTGGTGTTTGGTGACGGGACGTTGGTGATGACCAACACCACGGCCGATGTAGGTGAATCGCATGTCGAGATGCCCATTCCATATGATGGTGAGGAAATCACCATGACATTGGATCATCGATATTTTGCGGATTTCTTGAAAGTTCTTGAAGCCGATCGGATTTTCCAAATGGAGATTGAAAGTGCGGAGTCGGCGGCGATCTGTAGTACAGACGATGGATATGGCTACGTGATTATGCCGCTTTCGCGAGATCGAAAGAAATGAGCGATTCGGAAGATGAGTTTTTCACCGAAATGGATTTTGCCGACCGAGCAAATTTCATCAAGGATAGGCAGGTTTTTGCCCGTCGTCCAAAACGAGCTCGCGATGTGATCAACACGTTGATGGCGCGAAAAGGATATAACCAAATCGAGGCAAGTGACGAACTGCAACTTGCTTGGGAATCGGTGATTGATTCGCGAATGATTGGAAAAACAAGAGCGACGAAAATCAAGGCAGGAAAATTGGAAGTCGTCGTCAAGAGTGCACTCTTGAATCAAGAACTGACATTCAATAAATCAAATTTACTTGAGAAAATAAAAGATTCTCCGATCGGCAATCGAATTAAAGATATTCGATTTCGCGTTGGTGCAATTTAGTTGGAGTTAATCAGAGAGAAATATGACCGACGAAAATAACGACGAACTGAATGCTGACATCCCGGAAGATGCGCAATCGCCACAACAATCGACAGATGCCGTACCCAATGGGGAAGTGGCGGATGCCGAATTAGCGCCGGTTGTCCAACGAGGTTTGGCTCCCGTCAGAGTCGAAGGTGCTTATGGCGCTGATCAAATGCGTTACATGTCCGATCTTGAACACGTACGTGAGCGATCGGGTATGTACATAGGCAATACCGATACGGAAGGCATGCATCATCTCGTGTCTGAAGTCGTCGACAATTCGATTGACGAAGTGATGGCCGGTCACGCGACGGTGATTAAGGTTGCCGTCAATACGGATGGCTCGTGTACCGTTCGAGATGATGGACGCGGGATTCCTGTAGGCGAGGATCCCAGCATTGGAAAATCCGCGCTTGAAGGTGTGATGACCATGCTGAAATATGGAGGTAAATTCGATAAAGATGCGTATAAAACGTCCGGTGGTCTTCATGGAATCGGCGTCAAAGCAGTGAACTTTCTGTCACATTGGTGTGAAGTGGAAGTCAAACGGGAAGGTGGAACTTACCAGCAGGAATACGAACGGGGAAAACCAACCGGCCCAGTTCGTTTGACCGGCAAAGCTTCATCGACGGGAACGAAGACATCTTTCAAACCTGATCCAGAAGTCTTTGGAAATCTGAAATTCGAATACAAGACGATGGAGAAACGGTTACGGGAATTGGCGTATTTGAATCGCGGTGTCCGAATCGAATTTAGCGACGATCGAAACGGCGAAAAAGTAGTTTTCGAATTTCCTAATGGTATCGTTCAATTTGTTGAAGACATTAATAAATCAAGCGATCCGATCCACAAGGAAGTCATTTACATTAGCGGCGAGTTAGATGGCAGCTATGTCGAAGTAGCGTTTCAATACGCGGAAGAATACACCGAAAACATACATTGTTATGTCAACAACATTAACACTAAAGATGGCGGGACTCACCTTGATGGATTCCGTGATGCGTTACGAAAGACCCTAAACAACTACGGCAAAAAGGAGAACATGTTTAAAGACATGACTCCGTCAGGTGAAGACTTTCGAGAGGGTTTAACGGCAATCATTTCGGCTCGAATTCAAGAACCTAAATTTGAGTCGCAAACGAAAGTCAAATTAAACAATACGGAACTTAAAGGAATCGTCAACGCGATTGTTACCGAACATTTGGAACAGTACTTTGAGGAAAATCCGAAGGTGGCAAAAACACTGGTTCGCAAAGGTATTCTCGCCGCAGAAGCACGCGAAGCGGCTCGCAAGGCGAAAAAGTTACTTCGTGATCGTAAGTCCATTCTTGGCGGTTTAAGCCTTCCAGGTAAACTTCGTGACTGTCTTAGCAAGGATATGGAGAAGTGCGAGTTGTACTTGGTGGAAGGTGACTCGGCAGGCGGTTCTGCCGAAGGTGGTCGACTGAAAGAATTTCAAGCGATTCTTCCGCTGCGTGGTAAGATCATCAACGCGTACAAGGCCCGCGAAGACAAGGTCCTTGCCAACGAAGAGGTTCAGAGCATGATCAGCGCAATCAAGGCTGGTACAGGAGCTGATCAAGATCTTTCAAAGCTTCGGTACAACAAAATTATCATCATGACTGACGCGGATGTTGACGGTTCGCACATTCGAACGTTGCTGTTGTGTTTCTTCTATCGACAGATGTTCCACCTAATTGAAAAAGGTCATGTCTACGTAGCACAGCCGCCTCTATTCCGAGTTAAGGCAAAAACCAAAACGTATTACATTCAGACCGACGAAGAAATGAAGCAGCAAATGCTGGAACGCGGTTTGGAAGATTCGATCTTCGAAAGTCCTGAAGGATTGCGACTTGAAGGCGAAAACATGGAGAAGCTCTGTGGCACGTTGGCTGCCATGGAAGAAGCGCTTATCGCGTTAGAGCGTCGTGGCGTTTCACTCAAAATCCATGCTGAGCGTCAGGATCCAGTAAGCGGCAAATTGCCCGTCTATCACCTATTTATTGGTCAAGAGGAACAATGGTTCACCGAACGCCAGGATAAAGACGAGTTCATTGCCAAGTATGAGGAAAAGCACAACGTCGAAGCGAGCGAAGAAGAATTAAAGCCTGAAGCGATGGACGATCCGTCCACCGAATCTCCGGAAGAAGTAGCTGCCGATGCAAAACCAATTGTGATTTATAAACTCTCGGAATTTCATGAAGTTAGAACTATCAATTCAACTTTAAAAGATCTTCGTGACTTAGGCTTTGAGGTGGAGGCATTGATTCCGCAAGATCGAACTGGAATCGAGGAACCACGCTATTTGTTGCGACGGGGTGAAAGCACAACAGGTATTGAAGACTTGCGTGAGCTCTTGTCGGCTGTTCGAGCAGCAGGTGAAAAAGGCTTGCAAGTCACACGCTTTAAAGGTCTGGGCGAGATGAACGCCGAAGAGCTTCGCGATACGACACTTGATCCGAACAACCGCACACTAATCAAAATCAGTATGGCGGATGTTGGTGCAGCGGATGAAATGTTTAGAATTTTGATGGGTGATAAAGTTGAACCGCGTCGTGAATTTATTGAAAAATACGCGCTCGATGTCAGCCAGCTAGATATATAAGATTCCGTCTGTCAATTTAAGATCTAATGCGATTGGCAGTTTTTGCTCGGTATGAAACAAATCAAAATGGCGCAATAACTCGCAGAAACCATCGAATTACTGGATGGAGAATGTCGTTAGCTCAACTGCGAAGCAGTGACATCTTTAAGCCACGGGTGCCAACCCGTGGCGGTGAATGGTAGTACGAATCACGGAGTGGTGGCATTACCCAAATTCGTAAATCGGGCCAAATCGAACTTCCGAATTTCAAAGCCGATCATTTCCGATGCGAGTTTAAAAGATTGGATGAGTTGGGGCCGCAAGTTTGAGACTGCATGCATAATTCAATTCTAGGCATGTCGCAAATTGTATCTACCAAATCGGCTTGGACGATTGACATGCCAAGGCCCGTTTGATCCAAGGCCCGTTTGATCCAATGGAAATGAACGAGAAACGCCCTAATGTCAAGCAAAAATCCCGCCTCCGATAAAGAAGATGGGGTCTGCTAGAAAGATAGTTGAGAACTTATGATTTGAATTTTGAGTTAAACAGCGAGTTTGGTTTTAGATAGAGTTTCGAATTTTCTGAAATCGAATACGATGTGAAATCGTTTCAATACATCGCTACCGATGACGCTCATTTTTTGATTTCGTATTGCTCCTTCAAAAACAGAAATCGGAATATTTTTCAATTTGGCATGACCTAACGAGAATGCAGGTAGAACAAGCTTCTTGGTTTTGAAAACATTTCCATACGAATCTTTTAGTTCACTTTCGCCAATGGCTTCCAATCGTTCAATCAGTTTGTGCCTTGCAACAAAATCATCATCCAGCAAAACCGCACCGCCAAAACGTGCGGAACTTTCACTGCCCAATGACCTCACCGATCCAGATTGATCTAGATCAACAGAATTTTTTTCGATCGTCTCTATCGTTAAATAAACGGAAGTGACCGCTGTAGGGAACATCAACTTGATGTTGTGTTCGCCATTGAGGATGACTTTGACGGAAATATTGTTCTCGTCGGTCAGAGCATACAGAATCACTTCATTTATGGAGAATTTTCGTGGGTTAGAACGAGCATTTGGCAAGTTGTGATAACCAAAACATAAAATTGCAAACAGTCACAAGATTTGCGATTCAAAAATGTGGTGCTTCATTTAAGTATCAGGCGTTTTCTTGTCTGGGGCGTAAAAAATAGCCAGCCAGATGGTGGCTTCGGTTTTGCTTGTCGAATCGACACGATGCCGGACGCCAGCAGGTATCTCGACAAAGTCACCGCGTTTCATATTGAATATTTCGTCGCGTTCTTCAAATCGCAAACTTGCTTTACCACTCAATAAAACTACCCATTCAGTTTCTGTTTGTTCGTACCAGAAACCGTCTGGACTCGATTGGCCGTTCGAAACAATCCGTTCTACTCGGATTGACGGATTGTTAATCAAGACATCGGTTAGCTCCTCGATTGCCTGGTCTGGAACGTTGGCATAAAGATTGTCCATAAACGGAACTCGAAATGTATGATCGAAAAGACTCAGTTCCCTACGTTATTTCCGCCTTCTTCAATGTCAGCGTCGGTCAACGCCTTCGCGTTGAAAACTCCACTTGCATTAGGATCGGTGACAGCGTACTGGAATCCTTTACTGGTTCCAGCGGCACCAGCCTCGCCCTTTTTATTGATGGCGATAAAATTAATCGCCAGGTCTTCGGCGTTGCGAGGATCTTTTTTGGTGATCCATTTAATGACGTTTTCGATCGCTTGAACGGGGCTCGCACCGTGCCGCATTTCTTCAACGATCTTGAAGCTGGAACAATATCGCATGACGTTCTCACCGATTCCAGTTGCTCCAGCGCCACCAACCTCATTATCGACGTAAAGTCCTGAACCAATGATGGGCGAATCTCCGACACGGCCGGGGATCTTGTAACCCCAGCCACTTGTACTGCAACCGCCAAAGACATTTCCGTCAGCATCGACGCCTACCAATGCGATTGTGTCGTGATTGTTTTCGTCGACCTTTTGCAACGCTTTTCTTTCGGCTTCTTTCTTTTCCAGGTATTTTTTGAAACGTTCTTTCTGATTGTCCGTCAGCAAGGTCGTTTTTTGAAATCCGTTTGCCAAAGCGAATTCACGTGCACCATCACCGACCAACATCACGTGGATGGTATCTTCCATTACTTTTCGTGCGACAGAAATAGGATGCAAAATATCTTCAATACCACCAACTGAACCGGCGTTGTGGTCCGGTCCATTCATGATGCATGCATCCAATTGCACGACGCCATTCGCTGCAGGGATTCCACCTAATCCAACAGATGCATTTTTTGCATCCGCTTCAGCCACCCAAATTCCTTTTTCGATCGCATCGAGCATACTGCCGCCTTCGGTGACCGTTTTCAATGCTGCGTCGTTGACTGCCTTGCCGAATCTCCAGGTTGAGATAAACCGTGGAAACGCGATAGATGAGGAAGAATTCATATTGGATCCAGTTGAGATACTTTGCGTAGCGTGAATCGGATTGGCTGCAATTGAACCGCCGACCACGGCAGCTGCAGAAGATGTTTTTAGGAATCGTCGACGGTCAAACATGTTGTTGTCCAATGAGTGGCGAAAAGTGATTTTAGGTAATAGCTAATTGTTATCGTTTATTGTGGAATATCGTTCTTTGCGTTTATCTGTGCATTCCCACCCTACGATCGGCGGTTCTTTTGTTCATGCAGTCAACCGCTGCCATCAACACATCGAGCACACACGGGTCATGACAAATCTTAGTGACTTCACAAAGCCGCGTGTACATTTTAGCCGGATCCTGGTTGATCAAATCCTGTGAGGATTCAATACCAATGTCGTCAATACGCTGGCGGTTGTCGGATCAACGTTGATGATTTGGCAAAAATATTCGATTTGACCACGGTCGATTTCGTGAGTCGCTTTATTAGCTTTTTTTCGTCTTTATCGTAGGGAAATTATAACGAGAATCGCAATGTCGTTATTGAAAACCATTGAGGTGGTTTTGGCGGCGGTAAAAAATAATGAAGTCAGTGCTGGATTTTGTGGTATCCGGCAATTTTGTCCTCTGATTTTAATTCCAATGGCTCAACGACTCCGTTGGAATCTGGTATCTTTTGTCCATGAAATTCACTGACCAACTCATTGCCGCGATTCAAAAGAAAAACAACTCCGTTTGTGTCGGACTTGATCCGCGATTCGGGAGTCTACCACCCGCAATCCGAGACGGTGTTGATAGGTCCGATGTGAAAGCCGTAGCATTGGCCTACGAGATGTTTTGCAAAGCCATTCTCGATGTAGTCGCTGATTTGGTACCCATCGTAAAACCGCAAAGCGCTTTTTTTGAAGCGCTTGGACCGGCGGGTGTGAATGCGTTGGCAAATATCGTTGCGTATGCCAAATCAAAAAACGTGCTGCTATTGATGGATGCGAAACGTGGGGATATCGGCTCTACGGCAGAAGCCTATGCAGAAGCTTATTTAGGGGAAACACAAACAGGTCTATCGAGTGATGCGTTGACTGTGAATCCGTACATGGGCGTTGATACGTTGCGACCGTTTTTGGACGCCTGCCAGTCGAACGATAGAGGGATGTTCGTGTTGGTTAAGACATCCAATCCAGGGAGCGGTCATTTTCAAGATCGGATCCTTGACAAGGTTTCCGGCACCAACCCTTTGACCAAAGAGACCTTGTTTCAAGCAGTTGCAAACGAGATCGAATTGTTGGCGGCAGCAACCGTTGGTGAAAGTGGGTATGGTGCTGTTGGAGCAGTGGTTGGTGCGACTTATCCACAACAGCTGGCGATGCTTCGGGAACAGATGCCGCACGCCATTTTGCTGATTCCAGGATTCGGTGCTCAAGGTGGTGGCGTCGAAGATGTGAAACCCGGTTTTGATTTGAACGGCGTTGGTGCGATCGTCAATTCGTCTCGCGGAATAATTTTTGCCTACAACAATCCAGAGTTCGTAGCAAATGAGTGGCAACAAAGTGTCGAAATGGCGTGCAAAAGTATGACGGAGCAATTATCCGTTTCGGCAATGAAAACCTAAAATCGAAAGAACCAATTGGACAGCACATATGGCTCGCTCGCAGTTCGATAAGAGTCGTTCGAACCACGGATTTTTGGAAATCTGCATCTCGGACGACCCCATTGTCGAATCGAAATTACTTTAATTTGGCACGTCACAAGGTGAAATTGCCTTGCTTGCGAATTCTAAGCCACATAAAATTGTCGTCGGGCGGGGCCGCTCAATTGAAAGGAAATTGTGATGAACAATCGACTTGTCTCGCGGTTCGTTGTCGCGATCTGGATCTGCGGATTTGGTTTATCGTACTCTGGCGCTTCTGCTGTCAACTTCTTTACCCAAAAATGCTCCGCTTTAGACGATACCGATACGATCGTTAAAAAACTGCTCAAGGATTTTTGGACGCCTACGAAGAAATCTGAAGCGAATGCTTATTTCGAAGCGCAATCCGTTGAGAACGCCAAAACGGTTTATGCATTTGCCTTGGTCAAGAGCCGACAGCATGATGTCAAAGCCGCAATTCAAGCGTTGGAAAAACTTGAGGATATCGATCCTAACAATCCCCAACCGCAACGATTGAAGTGTTGGTTACTATTACGTCAGGACAAGTTTAATCTTGCCCTCGTCTCGCTTGGCAAATTCATCGATTTGGCGAATGCTGATAAGTCACTTGATGACTTTGGAAAAGCCGAAGCATACCGTTTTGCTGGTCGAGTTTTTGCCTATCTGGAAGGCCCTCTAAAAGGTCGGGCGCACAAACTGTCTATCGAAACGTCAAAGCGAAAAATCCTTTTCAAGTTAGACGCTGATTTGTTGTCGGCGTTCAATTTCGACTACTCGGTCGTCGAAAAAGATTACCAAGAGATGATGGTTAAGAAGCAAACGATTGACCAAAACGCAGCGAAGATCGACGCAGAAGAGCGAAAGATCAAGTTCGCTCAACTGACGGAAGTTGAAAAACAACTGGCGGAGAACAAAGAGAATATCGCAGAGAAAAGTGGCGAACTTCGTGCAGAGGCGATCAAAGTTTTGGAAGAGATTCGTCTGCAAGACAGTCCTTTGGCGTCACAACAGTCGCAATTGGAGTCAGAATTAGGTTCCATCAATAGAGATCTTCTGGTTCTGATTAGTGATTATAACTATTGGAATACATTGGCGTTACGAGAGAATAACCAACGGTTGCGGATTCTGTATTTTCAACGTGCCGGTCGCGCCGATGGTTTGATCCTCCGAGCGGAATTGGATGCCAATAGCGTTCGTTCACGACTCAATGGGATTGAATCACAACGCAACGAACTGCGGCGTCAATATGCGGCGATTGAATCGAATGCGACACAGCAACTTGCGTCGTTAAACAGCGGTTTAAAGAACATCGAAAAACAAAAACGACGGACTGCGATCGAAAAAATCAAAACGACAAAACCATCGAAAAAAACGATCACTCATTCGGTTTCATTGCGGTTGCGTTCCCAATCGATTGCCACCTACGACCAATTCCCTTTGGAAATTGAGAGACAGCTTTTACTCGATTCAATAAAGTAACGTTTTAAAACGGTCAATTCACCATCGTTTTTCGAATGGCCTAAACATCAGGGAACAAACAGGGAACAAAACCCGTGGGGCAATTTCTTACCTTCCGAACCGATTTATAATCCGGGTTCATTCACCGTTTTTTTGGTTGGCAAATAGCGCAAAGATTTTGTGAATTTTATTTGCGATATACCAAAATGTAGCGAACGACGTCGACCAGATATCGAGAACAACGGGTTTTCTGGACGAACGATTAGCAATAAAAAAAATCGCCGTCATCATTCCAAGTTTGGAACTTCATCGAGACGAGAAAGCCTAAGGAACTCCTGACTCACCGTTTCAACCAAATTTAGACACTCAAGGGATGGGTGGCGATCCGTTTATCAAAAATGAATGACTCGGGTGGAAAATGCAAATTTTCGCATTTTTGTTCCAGAAGAATCCACTAAACCGATATTGCCGATGAATTGAACCGCTTAAATAGAAAATTTGAAGGGCGAAACCTGAAAAAAACCAAGGAATCGTTTAAGATTAAGGTGAGGGCAACACTCTACTTTTCTCAAAACAAATTTCCTAATTTTTCTAATCTGTTTTTCCCTCACATTGGCGGCAATCAATGGCTCTGGAAACTCAAACGTTTTTTGACATCGCTCAAAAGAACGATCTCATCTCTGAATCGAATTTGGAACAACTGCGAAACGGCATCAAGACGGATACGCTTTCGGAAATTGATTTTGATGCGTTGGTGTCAAAAAAGGTGCTTACTTCCTGGCAAGCCAAACGACTTCTTTCAGGCAAAGGAAACTTCAAAGTCGGCCGATATCGGTTGCTCGACTTTATTGGAAAAGACGAATTTGGCGAAGTCTACTTGGTCAAAGGAGACTCAAAGAGTTACTTGCGTCTGGTGTCCAAGGAACTTTGTGATGATGACAAACGACGCGAACAGTATTTGGCACGCGTAAATGCGTTTCAGAAACTTGATCTTTCCCGATTACCGAAAATTACAGATGTCGCGAAAATCGGTGAACGTTTCATCGTCGTGAGCGAATTAGCAAATGGCATAAGTATCGCGAAACGTTGCAAAGGAAAAGCTCAATCGGAAAAATTGGTTAAGCAGCTCGCGGCGAAGATCACGCAAATGATGATAGCACTGGAGGCGTCGAACCTGAAACATGGTTCAATCAACGAGCATTCTGTCATTATTAAAGAAGATCAGAAGGTTGTGGTTCATCTTCCTGATGATGTTTCGTTTAGCTTTGCGAACCAAACGAATTCGTCGAAACAGAAAACGTCGGATGTTCGGTCATTGGCCGCTTTAGCGTGCGGAATGCTTGCCGGCGATTTCGAAAAACCAGTTGCCGACGGAGCGCTATTCAAACAATTTGCAGAAATCGCAGCCGATACAAATGAGAGCGATACCCGAAAATCATTGAAGAAACTGCAGGCGATGCTTGGGGCAAAAGCCTCCGGCACGCCGGGAAACAATAACGATGACTCGGTGTTAGAATCCGTTCCGGCGATTCAGAATCTAGATCATGTATCCGTTGACTCGGCGATTCCTTCGGGCCACGTCGATGGATTGGAAACTATGAGTGCGCCGAAAACTGACATGTTCGGCGACTTGGGTGACTTGTCGATTGAATCCGCTATTCAAGCTCAGCCGCAAAAAATAAAGTCCAAAATCGTAGAGTCCGATTCAGAGCATGTAAAAGATGATCCGTCCACCGAACCGAAAGAGCCGAATTCAAGTGAAACCAAGCCTCAACCCAGTTCTCTAAAACCCATTGTGCTGGCTGCATTGAGTGGTGCGGTTGGTGCCTTGTCGATCGGATGGATCGTCTATTACGTGTTTTTTAGCGGTAAAGATAATGGCTCAAAAGTGGCAGAAGCAAAGACCACAATTTCTCGTGAGAAGGTGACTGATCAGCCAGCCAAACAAGACTCATCCAAAAACAAGAAAGATTCTTCTTCACCTAAACGAATGAAGAAAAAATTACCGACAACTTCCAGTGGGATGTTCGCAGATGTAGGAGCGCTCAATAAAAATGCCAAAGAGGAAGCGTCAAACTTGAATTCGGACAACTCAACCGCCGAAAAAGATTCACCCAATCCGCAGAACGATACAGGCGATAAAGATACAGGCGATGATTTGCAGTCTGACGACAAGCCTGAGGCTCCATCAGAAAATTCTGAGATGGACGACGACATGACCAAAAAGGAGGTCGATCCAACCAAACCGCCAGCTACCAATACAGATGCGAAAGTAGTTGAGGAAAAACCCAATGAGGATAAAGCCGTTGGTGATGAGGAAAATAACGATACCAAAAGCGAAACCAAAGATGCTGGCCCCGTCATCCTGATCGGTAAGTCTCCAAAAAAAGACAAAGGTGATTCCAAGCCGACCGACGGTGTAAATATCGACGCGTTATTCGCCAATGCACCTCGAGCGGTTACGCTTCCAGAATCAGATTCAATTGATACGCTTCAGTTGTTTGATATAGCGATTCCACCCAGTCTGCCATTGACGGTTACTTTGCACGGTGGTGACAAGGCGACGCGCGGCAAATTTGAATTTCTGATGAAAACATCGACCAGCGAAAATTCGACATGGCTCGTCAGCATGAAATCTAAGAATTCGGTAAGCGACCCGATCGCAAAGTTTAGGTTGAAGGGTCAGTCATTTGAATTTCATTGGACCGACGCAGCATTATCGCAATCCAATGCGAAATTTCTGATGAATTGCGGATTAAAAATTTCGACGCGACAAACCGATCACAAACTAGCGTTACGTGAACCGGTTGAGTCCTCCTTGCTCAACTACGAAAGAACCTTTTCGCCAACCGCAGAAGCAAAATTAAGTGATTTGCCGGATGTGGAGAACATCAAGATTCAGCTCGTTAATTTTTCCGATAACTTTCCGGATCGATCTTTTGTTGACAAGACGACGGAGATAGTGGGTCGCACTGGATCAATCACGATTGTGTGCAACCCGGAAAACATTGATATCTTTAAGACCCGATTTACGTCGCGAAATCGTGGTTCAAAGATGTTGGTCAATGGTGAGTCATATTATGTCACCCCAGACAAACGGGAAATTAAAATTTCTTCGTTTGCCAAATTTGAAAGTGAAGCGAATCGGAATATTGCAAGTTTTACGAAGTTGCAGATCAATTACGCTGAATTGATGGAACGATACAATAAAATAAAAGATGCGAACCAAAAACGACAATTTACATCTGAAACGAATCGAGCGGAGATCGAGAAACAAGTGAACGCGGGTAAGCCGCTGAAGGCGCATCTTGAACGTGCACTCGCAATTTTGAAATCAGTTAACGAATCCCAGATCGGCGTAAGAATTTTTTATCAGGCAGGTGAACTCGAGGTTGATCTCGCGACGCCGGACGGGAAACCGTACACACCGCCCAAACCGGCTGAAGAAGAAAAGAAAAAATAGGATTGATGGTAAACGTTGGAATCATTGGTGCGACAGGATACACCGCACTTGAGTTAATCAAGCTTCTTCTTCGACATCCAAATGCAAAGATCAATTGTGTGACATCACGCGAAAATATTGGTCAACCGATCTCTAAAGTCCATCCGCAGTTACGCGATCGATTGAAGATCGATTTCGAGGAGTTCAAAATTGCGGTCGTAGCCGACAAGATTGATTTCGCGTTTTGTTGTTTGCCGCACGCTGCTTCTGCAGAATCGGTGATGCACCTACGGAAACATGGAATCAAAGTTGTCGATTTCAGCGCCGACTATCGGCTTTCGTCAAAAGCTCTCTATGAACAGTGGTACAACGTTGTTCATCCAGATCCGGAGTCGTTCGGGAAAGTGCCTTACGGGTTACCTGAGTTTTTCAAAAACGAAATCATCGAAGCGGATTTGGTTGCCAATCCAGGTTGTTTTCCAACGTCTGCTATCCTGGGAATCGCGCCTCTGGTTGATGAAGGTTTGATTGAACCGACCGGTATCATCGTTGATTCAAAAACAGGAGTAAGCGGTGCAGGTCGAAAAGCCAAATTGCCATTTCACTTTCCTGAATGTAATGAATCAACGTTCGCCTACAACGTTGGTTGCCATCGGCATCAGCCGGAGATTTCTGATATCGTTGCTCGGTCAGTTGGGCAAGTGATCGATTGTTTGTTTACCCCGCATTTGATTCCAATGGACCGGGGAATCCTGTCGACCATTTACGCGAATCTGGCCGACAAAGATTTGGATGAAAGCGTCTTGATCGAATGTTTGAAGAGTCGTTATGCCGATTCGCCATTTGTTAGAATAACAAACGATCTACCTTCGACTAAAGACGTCAGCGGCACAAATTTTTGCGATATTACAGTTCGCGTCAATCATGGTCGAGCGATCATTGTGAGTTGCTTGGATAATCTGATTAAGGGTGCATCAGGTGCCGCCGTTCAAAATTTTAATCTGATGAATAAATTCGACGAAACGCTCGCCCTGATTTAGTCATGTGGATAGACGTTAATTGCTCGAAAGCTTTCTGTTAAATCAATTCATATCAAGAACTGCTACTTATGCTTGAGTCAGAAAACGAGATTTCTGAAAACGATACTGACGAATTAATGCTATCGATTCCAGAAGGATTTTCTTTTGCGGGTGTGGCATCGGGAATCAAAAAAAGTGGCAATATCGATCTATCGTTAGTCGTTGCAGATGATAAGTGCTCAGCATTTGGTGTTTTCACACAAAATATGATTCGGGCTTCATCGGTTGATTGGAATCGCAATCGAATCGGTTCTGCACGTGGCATCGTGATTAATTCTGGAAATGCGAATGCGTGCACCGGCGAACAAGGCGAACACGATACGGAATCCATGGCACGCGAACTTGCGGATCAAATCGGTTGTGAGCTCAATGACGTTTTAGTGATGTCGACTGGGATCATTGGCGAGATGTTACCCATGGAGAATGTCACCTCAGGGATCGTTGCAGCATTTGGTCAATTGCAAAACAACGAAAACGCATTTGATTTGGCCGCGCAAGGGATGATGACAACAGATAAATTCTGCAAGGTCTCGTCCACAGAATTCGCGGTGGGTGGAACGACTTATTCGGTTTTGGGGATGGCAAAAGGGGCAGGAATGATCGGCCCGAAGATGGCTACGATGTTGTGCGTACTTTTGACAGATTTTCCACTTGCGGCTTCAGATGAACACAATACTGCTTTCAAGCACGCGATCGATCAAAGTTTCAATTGCATCAGCGTTGATGGTCACACCAGTACTAGTGATCAAGTGGTATTGCTTGCGAATTCGACCGGCGGATCGGATGGAAAATCATTACCGGAATCGAATCACGAATTCTTCAATCAGCTGACCGCTGTGTGTATTGATCTTGCGAAGAAGATCCCAAGCGACGGTGAAGGTGCAACCCATTTGATTTCCATACAGGTTTCCGGCCCGCAACGGGAATCAGAATTAGCCTTGGTCGCAAAAACAATCGCGGATAGCCCGCTCGTCAAAACAGCGGTTTTTGGTGGTGATCCCAATTGGGGTCGTATCGTCAGTGCGGCAGGCTATAGCGGAATTGCCTTTGAGCCGAATGAAACGTCACTTCGAGTAAACGGTTTTTTGCTCTTCGAAAAAGGAACACCTGTAGATTTCGATGAAAAAGAGGTAAGCACCTCGATTAAAGACAACACTGATACAGAGATTGAATTACAAATTGGCGTCCCGAAAAATTCAGCCCAGTTTTGGACAAGTGATTTGACGTACGAGTACGTCAAAATCAATGCGGAATATCATACCTGATATAAAAGGGCGCCGCTGAGGGAATGGTGTCCCGAAGATGCTCCAAAACGATCTCAATCCTTGATCACACGCTCTTCGAAAGCAGCATTAGCGCGACATTCATGTAGATGACGATGCCTACCACATCGATGATTCCCGCAACGAACGGGTTACTCATCATGGCAGGATCCAAACCTAAACGTTTGAAGACCAGAGGCAAGATCGCACCAAATAACGTGCTGGATATTACAACCAACAAAATTGTGATCGGTAACACCAACCCGTCAACAACCGATGGACTAAAGGGAATCGCGGCAATGAATCCTAGCAAGGCGAGAATCCCGCCCAAAACCAAGCCCATTAATAACTCGCGCCAGACGATTTTGCGCCAATCGTCAGTTGTAATCTGATTCAACGACAAAGCCGTAATAATTAATGTCGCCGATTGACTTCCAGAATTTCCACCGCTTGAAATGATCAGTGGAATAAACAGGATGAGCCAAGTCCACTCGGACAGCTCCGTATCATATCGCTGAAGTGCAAACGCGGTAAAAAGTGCGAATGCGAACAAAATCATTAACCAGATTCCTCGCTTCCAACAAAGCGTCAGAATGTGAGTCTTGATGTAGGAGTCATCCAATGGATCAACAGCTGCGATTCGATGCGCGTCCTCCGTTGCTTCTTCTCGAACAACGTCGATCACATCGTCGTGTGTGATGATTCCAACCAGTTGATGTTCCGCATCAACAACAGGAATCGCCAGCAAGTCGAGTTTGGCAACTTTATGCGCGACTTCTTCCTGATCCTCCATGACATCGGCAGTGACCAGTTCGGTCTCCATCAAGTCGACCATCGTTGTGTTTGGACTTTTTAGGCCGGTGACCAATTGTCGCGCCGAGACCAGGCCTCGCAAATGATCATCATCATCAACTACATAAATGTAGTAGATCGTTTCCAAACCTTCAGATTGCCTGGCAACTTCTTCGAGAGCTTCTTTGACGGTTAAATTTTCCTTCAGCTTCGCGATTTCGGTCGTCATGACCGCGCCGGCCGTCCCTTCGGGAAATTGACTTAGTCGCTGAACATCACGTCTTTCTTCGGTAGGAAGTCGAGGCAAGAGATCTTTAACGATGTCGTCATCAATTTCGGCAAGGATGTCAACGCGATCGTCGGCGGCCAATTCAGCTAAGAGCGTGGCAACTTGCTCGCGATCTTGCTCGGTGATGATCTCGATTTGTTTTTCTTTTTCGAGATATCCGAAAATTTCAACCCGTGTTGCTGGCTCGGCGTGAAGGAGTACTTGCCAAGTTTCATGCGCGGTAAGTGCTTCCATGAACTCAGCGGTGCGCGCCGAGTGCAATGCTTCACAAAACTCTTGAAGGTCGGCGACATTGTTGGCCGCGAGCATCTCACGCAACTCAGGAAGAAAAAGTGTATTAATCACGAGACAGTCTTTTGTCCTTCCAGAATTCGGAAAAAACGTCACCGATGCAAGCATTTTCAAACGAATTGCTTGCTTTGTGAAAATGATTTTGAATCTTATGTCATCGCAGGTCGGTGTCAACGACCGCGAAGTTTTCGGACGAAGAATCGTTGGCTGAATGGAAGCATTAACGCAAATCGGGGGGTTTTAGGTCGCCAAGCCTATATTTGCTTGACAAAAACAAGGTAAATGGCGAATCTAGAACAAGTGGATGCACTGGCCAGTCTTGCACATCGACGACTTATGAAGTCAATCACCGATTTGGAATCACCATTTTGATTGAGGTTTTCCAATGCTGAGTTTTCGTTTTTGAATCAACGGAATACGGTGGATACGATCCGAAGTCGGGGGCAATTTGAGAACAGAGGAAATCTATGAAGCGAGTTTTCAAATCCGAATCGATTTTTTATTCTCTGATGATCATGGGCTGCTTGTTGGCCATGATCGGAACGAAGACTTTCGGTCAAACGTCACGTCAAATTGATCCCTATTTAAATGCGGGAGAGTTTGCGGCAGCAATCTCGGTCGCGAAACAAACAACTGACCCTGCGGTGAAAGACGAGTTGTTTTCAAAAATCGCATCTGCACAACGTGCTTCAGGGTTGGGTATGGCGTCGATCGAGACGATTTCGAAAATCGACAGTGATCTAGCACGGCGCATCGTCCTCCGACAGGCACTGCCTCAAAATTTTAACGTCGGTGGGCAAGCTGGATTTGGCAATGGTGGACCTGCTCCAAATGGCCCTCAGCCTGGTGCGGCGGGTGGTGCGGCGATTGCAGACTTCGATCCATTGATTGAGTTGATTCAGAACACGATCGATCCACAGAGTTGGTTAGATACCAATGGTGGCCCTGGAACGATCAGCGAATTTCGTGCGGGTGTATCGGTTGACGCTGGTGGAGTTCTTCGACGGACAGAATTTAAAAACAACAATGACCTTCTGAAAGACATCCGGGGTGATGCCCTCAAGAAGACGGAAAACGGAAACGTTTTTAAAAGCTCCAATCTTCGCAAAATTTCTCTCAATCGTTTAGAAAAAGAATGCCAGCTTTTGGCGGCAGAGGGGAAGGAACCATCAGAAGTAATGCAGCGACTTGCTGGAATTTATGAGATCAAATACCTGCTTGCCTTTCCGGAGACAGGGGATGTTGTCATCGCCGGACCAGCGGGTGAATGGCGAACGGATGTTGAAGGCGTCGCTGTGAATACCAAAACAGGAATGCCTCTGTTCCGTTTGGATGATCTCGTCGTGTGCTTGCGAAACGCAGTTGACCATGATGGTAAATTCGGCTGCTCGATCGATCCGCGACAAGCAAATTTCCAGGCGGTTCAACGCTTCTTATCGTCATCCAAGCTGAAAAAGAAACCGACCAACCGAGATAACGAACGGTTTCTCGATGGCCTTCAAGATGCGATGGGATTCCAAGACATTTCCGTGGATGGAATCGACCCCCAATCGGTGATGGCCCGAGTGATTGTCGAAGCAGACTACCGAATGAAATTGGTCGGCATGAACCTGGAGAAAGGCGTTCCAGGGGCTGAAAGTTTTATGAGCAGGATCGAACTGGATACCGATGGCAACGTCCCGCCACTTGATTTGATGCGACTCGAATTCATGCTCGATTATGACAATGTCTCGGTAACGGACGGTAAAGACGCCTACCAATTAAATGGTCGAGGTGTGAAGGTTGTAAGCGCCAATGAGATTTTGGATCGAAACGGCAAGCGAATTCAAACTGGAAAATCAACGGGCCCAGCGGCAGAATTTGCTCGCGGATTCACAAAGCACTTTGACGATATGGCAGCGAAGTATCCGATCTATCGTCAGCTTAAAAACGTGTTTGACCTAGCGATGGTCACGAATTTGGTTACTTCACAAGGCCTCGACAAGACCTGTAAATGGAACATGACGTATTTCGGACCCGACAAGAATGGAGATCTAGCCTACGCTTCTAAAAAGGGGAACATTCCGAAGGAAGTCAAATCAGTCATGAATTATCGTGACATTCCATATCGAAAAAATGGCCGCACCGTGAATACCAAACGGGCAATTGGACTTAGTGGCGGAGTCTCCGTCGACGTTGGCAATTTCCTCCGCTCGAAGGATGCGATTAAGAAAGACACTTACGGCGTACTTGAATTAGATCGTAAGTCGGCCAAACCAGCATCTGAAAACTGGTGGTGGGATTGACTAAGTCGAAAGAGCCGTCGCGTTTCAAACCGCTTTGAGGCTATACCAAATCAGGGACAAGAGCGTTCGTCATTTTGACTTAGGCTCTTTTTTATTTTCTTGAGACCAACGGCAAATGATATCTCTGCAATAAAACTCTTGCGACTCGGTTTCCAGCGTGACGTATCCTTTGAAGGAATCGCAAGAATGTGATTGCGAATCTCTGCAATCAATAACATCGGTTCAACCGTTAAATACGATTCGTATCTGAAACGTAAATTTCTAATCATGTTCAATTGTCAATCGCATCACCTCTTAATTGCCAATTTTTTTGCACTGGTCTTGGCACTACCGGTTCAGTCGTTCGCCGACGAATTCGAAGTTCGCGTGGTCGATGCGCAATCCAAGAAACCAGTCTCGGTGCGTATGATGATTCGCAACGGTCGTGGCGTCGTGATCAAGCAACGCGGCATTCCATTCTATGAGGGCTATTTTTGCTTTTTCGGAAAACATGTTTTTAAGCTGCCAAAAGGACCGTATTCGTATGTCATTGAAAAGGGTCCGGAATATCGAACGCTATCCGGCCGATTCGAAATCACAAAAGATGCAACCGACGGCGTGACCGTGGAAATACCGCGATTCACGAACATGTCCGAAAAAGGCTGGTGGTCTGGCGATCTAAATATCAAACGCCCGATAAGAGATATTCCGGTGGTAATGGACGCCAATGATTTGAACTTTGCCAATCAAATTTCATTCGATAACAGAGGCGAATATCTGGATGGCGAGATTCCAAAGGTCGCGCTAAAGAAAGTCAATGAACGAATTGTCTTTCAACAGGTTGGCGGCATCGATTCACGTGGCGGCGGCGCACTGGTTTTCATTGGCCAGTCCAATCCATTTTTGCTTCCCGGCGAGAAGTCAATCATTCCGCTGAATATCAGTCTTTCCAAAAAACAGTCGGGATTGAATTACATTTCCAATGCGGCGGCTTGGGATTTGCCAATCTTATTAGCTCGACATTTTGAAGCCAAAAAGAAAAATGATCCCGCAAACAGAATCGATGCGATTGGGATTGCAGGTGACGCGATCAACTATCGTGGTTTTGAAAAACGAGCGGTCGGTTTGCGGCCAGCAGACAAGTCACTGGATGGGGCCAACACGGCCGGTCGATGGCAGACGCAAATTTATTATCATTTGCTCAATTGTGGATTTCGCATTCCTCCGGGTGCAGGTAGCGGATCCGGAATCGTGAAAAATCCCGTGGGTTACAATCGAGTCTACGTTCATTGTGGCCCAAATTTTTCATACGAATCCTGGTTGAAGAATTTCAAACTGGGCCGCGTGATGGTGACCAACGGACCTGTCATGAATGTCAAATTCAATGGCGTTTTGCCAGGCGAAACTTTCCAGGTCTTAAAGGGTGGGTCGTTAGAAGTCGAAACCGTGTTGACACTCTCGCTGAAAGAAAAAGCAAATTATCTCGAAATCATTCGTAACGGTATGGTGGCCAAGAAAGTGTCGCTTGATGAATATGCGAAAGCAAAGGGCAAACTGCCCACAGTGACGTTTACTGAGAGCGGTTGGATGTTGGTGCGGGTGGTCACCAATAACAAAGACACTCACCGTTTCGTCTCATCCGGCCCGATTTACGTGGAAGTGGGCGACAAACCACTTTTGAAAAAAGCATCAGCCCAATTCTTTTTCGATTGGATATTGGAACGTGCGAAGGCAATTCAAAAATCAAATGCACCTGACAAGGCCGCGATCATCGAACAAATTCGACCGGCCTACGAATTCTGGAAGATGTTGTCGGAATAAGACCTTTAACATGTTGCTCTCTTTTATGGCGAACCCGCGAATTGGAATCGCCGTTAATGGCGGCGGTATGCCGAATGCGGCCGAGGCAAAACAATTGCAGTTATTTCATGAGTGGTGCTAATCAAACACTCGTTCTCAGCCGACCCCGCCCGGTTTTGGACCCCGCCATTCATACCCGCAGGTTCCGCTAGCAGCCCCGAACGATCTTGCATCTGGATCACAAAATTTGGTATTCACCGATTAGTATTGTCCTTTTGTCTCGGAATCCGAACGTGTCATCGCAGTTACTTTATCGGGTGGTTTGTGCCAACGAATGTCGCAATATGCACCACAAGATGGCGATGAATGCGCTTCAACATATTCGCGGCGACGACTCGGAAAAGTGGCGTGATCTATTCATCCGATATTACGAGCTCTACCTGCTTGGTGCAAAGGATCCCGACACAAAATTTAAAGACTTTCGCAACCACGTTCTGCATGTCTCGGACAATTTTTGGGGCGGTGCGGTCAAGAAAGTCGAAGAGTGGTACGCAGAAACGGTCAATGACCTGAAAGCTAAAAACTGGAAACATGCGGTTTATTCAGCAGGTGTTCTCAGTCACTATTTCATGGACCCGTTGATGCCGCTTCATACCGGTCAAACAGAAGAAGAGGGGGTCATTCACCGAGCCTGCGAATGGAGTATCAACAAATCCTATGATCAACTGAAAGCATTGCTCGAAAACGGCGAAGGCTATCCCGAATTTGAATTACCAAAATCGGGCGATTGGTTGAAACGAACGGTCAATGCGGGCGCTTCGCTTGCACATCAGCATTATGAAACTTACATCGATCACTACAACATTGACGTTGGAGTGAAAGATCCACCAGCCGGTCTTGATGACGAATTAAAACACGTTACATCCAAACTGATCGGTTATTCAAGCGTTGGATTCGCCAGGGTTTTAGAACGTGCGATCGCCGAAGCGGAACAAACACCAGCTGGAAATCACAAGACTACTTTGTTGGGATATATGGCGGCGCTAACCACTCCGTTTACATGGGTTCTGAAAAAAATAGCAAACGTGAAAGACAAGGCCGCGATTTCAAAAATTTACAACGAATTCAAGACAACAGGTAAAGTCATCAAAAACTTGTCGGCCGATGAAAAAGAAGTTCGACAAGCTCATTGTGAAGAAGTGCTCAAGGTCGAACTTGCCGAGCTCGACAAGAGGGAACTTGGTCCTGTCGGATCGAAATCAACAGCTAAAGCGGCGGTAAAGAAACCGCGAAAAAAGACACGTCCCAAAAGAAATCGAAAAATCGCTGACATTCCAGCGACCAAAGCAAAAAATAAGAATGATGCTCATATCGCAAACGAGCCGATCACGTTGAAATATTATCTTGGGCCGCAAGAGACGCTTGAGAAGGCGCCATCCATAGGCGCTAAGACAGCGCGGCGATTTGCCGATTTGGGAATCACGACAGTCGGCGACTTTATCATTGCTGATCCACGATCGACTGCCGTTGCTTTGAATACGCGTCATATCGACGAAGATGCGATCGAAGAGTGGCAAATTCAGTCGAAATTAGCCTGCCAAATTCCGGGAATCCGTGGGCATGATGCGCAGATTTTGGTTGCTTGCGGTTTCGACAATCCAGCAGAAATAACCGAAGCGGAGCCGGAGCAAATTCTATCATTAGTCGAAGAATTCGTTGATTCACCCGAAGGCAAGAGTATCCTTCGCGGTGGCAAACATCCCGATATCGCGGAGGTCAAAGACTGGATCCAATGGGCGAAGAAAGCACGACCCTTACAAGCGGCTTAGACCACTAAGAGCTTCTGGTCTTTTTTTCATGACGCGGCATTTTTCGAGCGGGTTGTCTCTCAACGATTTTTTCCCTTTTCCTTCGGAAATGCGCGACGGTCTATCCTTGATAGGTTTGGGGATGAGGAATGGAACCAGATCGCTAAACCACAGAAATGACGTTCCTTGATGTGATTTCATGTCGATAGCTGCGAATTTAGAGATCTGAATGGAATTCCACTTTGTTGTTCCGTGAGTTACATGAAATCTCGAGTTACGGTCTAATGTGGTCGAACTATTTTTTGAAAATTCGACTCTCGAAAGTTCTTTGCCAAAAACGAACCAAATGAAAATCGGAATCATCGGCAGCGGGATTGCCGGATTGTCGGCGGGTTGGTTTCTGAGCCGGCGCGGGCATCAGGTGACATTGATCGAAAGACTCGATCGAATCGGAATGTCAGCCCACGCTATTCAATTAGAGGTCGATGGCAGATCCATTCATGGTGACGTTCCATCGAGAATGTTCAATACTGCTCAATGGCCAAATCTTTCGAAGCTCTACGACGAAATTGGCGTTGAAGTTGAACCCGTTGATTCGTCTCAATCATTTAGTGGTGACGATCGCCGACCATTCCTTCAGCTGAAATTGCCCTATCGGTTTTCCAATCCAACGATCCTTTTTAAAGCAAATGTGCGTCGTGTCTTGGGGGATATGCGCAGATTAAAAATTGATGGAGAAGCTGATTTGCAAAAGGGGATCGATCCATCGATCACATTGAATGAGTATCTCTCGAAGAATGAGTTTTCACCCGATTTTATCAAACAATTTTTTTATCCAATTCTGTCATCGACTGTTTGTACGTGCTCCTACCAAAGCCTAGATCAGTACCCGGCAGAAATGATTTTGGAAGCGGTCAGGAAAATTTCCGTTGATCAACCACTGATGAAAACCAAGTATGGAACGAGTGACGTGGTCAATCGACTGACTAAAGTGATCGCGACGAAACGCTTCAGCGCGTCGGTGGAAAACATCCGTGTGGGTAATCACTCCGAACGTGATGAACTCAATCCAAATCAGGTGCATGTTCAATTTGTTGGTGGGGAATCTGAAGCTTTCGATCATATGATTGTTGCGACGCAAGCGAATAGCGCGGCGAAATTCTTGGGACCTGAATTTGAAAATGAGCTTTCGGTTTTGGCAAATATCCAATACGAGAATGTTCCGGTGATCGTGCATCGCGACGATTCATTCATGCCGATCGAAAAGAAAAAGTGGTCGACGTTCAACATGATCTCAAATGATTCTGCCGCAATGTGTACCGTTCACATGAATCGATTTCATCCCAACTGGAAGTTTGAATCGCCGATCTTTCAGACCATTAATCCGATTGAAGAACCAAAAAAAGATGTCATTCTTGGACAATCATTTTTGCAACGTCCCGTTGTTAACACCGGTACAGTTGCCACCTTAGATGAATTGGATCGGATTCAGAAACAGCCCGACCGAAGAGTTTGGTTTTGCGGGTCATTCGCTTTCAAAGGCATTCCCCTGTTGGAAACCGGTGTTCAATCTGCAGCAGAGATTTGTGAACGAATACATGCCGCCGATGCTAAGAAGGCAATCGCCTAAAAAGTTGCCCGGTCGGCCGTGTGCCATTCGTCGATTTAGCGTTTGGGCGGGTAGTGATTTTAGGTCGCAAGTCCTGCTCAGTCTCGCGGAGCGTTGCCCACATGGTTTGACAATCAAGTGCCGTCAAAAAACAATGTATCTGACGTAAAATGTTGGTGTAAATCGTCGAATTACCATCCCTTGTTAATGGGTTGAATCAATTCACTCCAACCGCCAGTCGATCGCTGCTTGGTTGTTCTGGTGTAACGCATCATTGGTTTTTGAAAAGGGCTTGCTGTCAAAGAAGCCACGATGCGCGGATAACGGGCTGGGATGTGGTGCAGTCAAAATTGTGTGGCGAGTAGCATCGATCAAGGACGTTTTCTTTGCGGCTGGTTTGCCCCATAGAATGAAAACCGTGTGTTGTTCTCGGCTGCCGATCGACTGGATGACAGCATCAGTGAAATTCTCCCAGCCCTTCTTCTGATGCGAGTTTGCGTTGTGGGCTCGCACCGTTAACACCGTATTCAAGAGCAAGACGCCGCGCTCAGCCCATTCGGATAGATTTCCGCCCACTGGTGTGTCGATTTCAAGATCACTGTGCAGTTCCTTGAAAATGTTCCGCAATGAAGGGGGGTGCTTGATTCCATCCTTCACCGAAAAGGCCAATCCATGTGCTTGGTCGTGATTGTGGTAGGGGTCTTGCCCCAGAATGACCGCTTTTACTTTTGGATACGGAGTGAGTTGGAGCGCGTTGAAAACGTCTTGCTCACCTGGAAAGACATCATGACCCGACCGCTCGGAATCCACAAACGCCAACAGTTCTTTGAAGTACTCCTTGTTGAACTCGGTTGCAAGTTCCGTTTCCCAAGTTGGATGGATATCGATTTTCATTCAGATTTTAACAAAC
This sequence comes from uncultured Pirellulaceae bacterium, assembly GCA_905480545.1. GTDB lineage: Bacteria > Planctomycetota > Planctomycetia > Pirellulales > Pirellulaceae > JABAAE01. Next base: position 8,812 of record CAJQQR010000207.1, on the reverse strand, counting down.
GCGTTTTCGGTTGTTGGCCCCAATTCGAGTGGTGGCATCATTTTGGCATGACCAATTCTAAACCGACCTGCAGCTTCGTTTGACCGTCCACATCAGACGGTAGGATGTCCTGGTTCAACCTGATAATTTCTACAAATCGTACTGCTTGGTCCAACTTTTGTTTTGATATTTCGAACAGCGTATCGCCTTCTTGGACGATATATTTCGTTTCTAGATTCGGCCCAACAGCGGTCGAATCCAATGGCGTTGGCGAGCCGGAAGCTGAATCTTTAAGCATTCGATCAGACTTGATCTCTACTTTCACCATTTGAAGGGTTTTGACATCGGGAATCAAAACGATTCGCGGCATAATGTCAGAATTTTCAAGGCACTTATTATAGGATGCCAGTTGCCGAAAGAGCCTTCCGTCACCATATTCGCGATTCGCGATCGTCCAAAACGAATCATCCTGCTCCGGTTGAATCCGTTTGTCCAAAGGATTCAAAATCGATTCGGTTGTTGACGATTTATCCGTTTCAACGGTGGCGGCGGGTTCCGTATTTTTTTGCGGGATTTTACGGTCACCCGATGGCGCTTCAATTGGTTTTGATATGGGGAAATCACTCCGCCGGTTTCGGAGGGAACTGCTTGGTGATTTCGGTTCCTGAAATGATGGGTTCAATGTTAGATTGTTCTGGACGCTTGTTTCTGGAGATTGAAACCGACGAATACGATCGTTCGTAGAAAACGATTTTGGAGGATCTGTTTTAGGGGAGGTTGATGAAATCGTTGGACCAGGTTGGAACTTTGAGGGGATTTCAGGCGTCGAAATGGGTTTGAATTCACCCAAGTTTGTTGATAGACGTTCAGGCTGAAAGGATCGGTTCGATGCCGCGGCGGACAACGGTCTGGACGCAGTGAACTGTTTGTTTTCCGGTGCTGTTTCGGAAACGTTGCTTTGATGGGATGCCAATTGAATTGACTTCGCTTCTAAGCCATCGTTGTTGTTAACCGACCTGGTTATCCGTTTGATCTTCTTCGCAACATCATCGATGGACGGTTGATTCTTCCCGCTGGCTCTGGCGGCGAGCCGGTCCTTTTCGGTCGCAAAAACCGTTACTGGAACAGATTTGGATTCATCTTCCGACTGCGAATAAAGATAGGCCAGTGGCGATAGGCTGCGTCCTGTAAAACGTTGGACGGCCACAAAAATCAAGATGCCGGAAAGCGACACCAGGGTGATCATGCCAAGGATAATATCTCGCGAGAATTCTTTATTGGTTTGAATTCGTTGAAGGCTCATTGTGCGAATGCTTTGTACGGAACGAAATGCACTTGAAATTTCCGAGAAACATCAAATGAAAGGGGTCCGAGCAAATCGACTCGGTATCGAAACCGAAACTCTGCGAAGCTAAATGAAGCAAAGTCCATTCATCGTAAATAGGATCAAATGCCTCTTCACACCTTTTCGGCGACTCGGAGTTTAGCACTTTTCGCTCTCGAGTTGATGGCCAATTCTTCGTCCGTCGCGCAAATTGGTTTCCTACTCAATGCATTCAACCGCTCGTCCTCGCGAAACGCGTTTTTGACACGTCGATCTTCCAATGAATGAAAGCTGATTACCGAAAATCGTCCGCCAGGCGTTAGAAAACTCGGCATATGCTTTAGTGAATCTTCTAAAGCGCTCAGTTCATCGTTGACAGCAATCCGAAGTGCTTGCATCGTCCTGGTAGCAGGATCGATACTATGGTTTTTTGAACGAGGTACCACCCTCCGAACCAATTCTACGAATTCAGCCGTATTTCGAAAAGGTTTTTCTCGACGCACATCGACGATTTTTGCAGCAATCCTCCGACTGTATCGTTCGTCGCTGTAATGGAAAATAATGTCGGCGAGATGTTTAGCACTCAAACGGTTTACGAGCTTCCAAGCCGGTTCGCCGCATGCTTGGTCAAATCGCATGTCTAACTCACCATCCGATTCGAAACTGAATCCCCGTTCCCGATCTGCTAGCTGATCACTTGAGAGGCCAAGATCGAGCAGGATTCCGTCGATTGTTTTGATACCGAGGTGCCGAAGGATCTTGGGGAGCTTGCGAAAGTTATCGTGCACCGGTTGAATTCGATAATCATCAATCCACTCCGCGGCTCGGTCAAATGTTTCCGGGTCTTGATCAATCGCAATGACCAAACCGTCCTCACCCACTTTTTCTGCAATGGCACGACTGTGTCCACCGCCGCCAAACGTCCCATCGACGATCGTCATGCCAGGCCTTAACGCGAGCGAATCGACACATTCCTGTAGCAAGACTGGAACGTGAACAGTTTGATGGTTGGACAAATCGAAGTTTCTAAAAAGGTGCGAAAAAGAAAGCATCATTATCGATGCGCGTGTTTTGTATTTGAATTCAGTCAACGTGTTGCTGCAACGGCACTGAACATCAGTGCTGGTGCCGCCTGAATCATTCTACGTTGATTACTTAAGGGTCCGTTTCGGGTTCATTGGATTAGCTTTCCACTGTTTCTCGACCCAGTCTTCCAATCCATCTTCATCGCGACGGAATGGATCGTCGATAATTCCGTTTCCAAATGGATCGTCTTGAAGTTTCGTCGCGTCGGCAACTTTTTGTGGAAAGGGTGAAATTAATTCTGTCTGGATTGGTGGTTCTACGGGACGTGGATAATCAGTGAATTTAATTTCCAACCACCGACTTTCATGATTAAACAAAAGTGATTGGCGTGATTGGGAAAGTTTCACCACCGAAGTATTGCTGCGTCCTGGAATTTTTGAATCGTATCGAATGACAGCCCCGTCACTTTTTCGAACGAAGAAATAGCGACCAGCTGTTCGACGGCCGCGAACCTGTTGTTGCAACAGCCAAATGGGGGAATGGTTGGGTTGATTTAATAAAAATAAATACCGATCAAGTGATACCGGCGATTGCCATTTTGGTTTCAAGGTCTGGCGGTCAAAATAGTACATTTGACCTGTGACACAAACGGCGTTTGTTTCAAAGCCATGCTGAGCATTGTAAGGCGTTTTTTCGTTGACAAACAAAACAAATCCTGTTGCATCAGGTATAGCCCAAATGGATTTAGAATCACGATTGGCGATTAGTTGTTGCGACGCCAGTACCTCACCTGAATCGATATCGTAAATGTTGAATTGCCCATCTAATTCATAAATGCAAAACATCTTTTCGTTAATTTGGGCCAAGCGACTGCCCTTAGGAAGTTTGAGTTTCCAATTCACTGGAAAGCGCTCTTCATTGTTATTTTGAAGATTGAGATCGATTGAATAAAGCTCTTCTTCATCAACGGGCTCGTCTCGATCGTTCGGAGGCAAAACACTAAGAATGTTTTGACCGTATTGGTAAAACTGACCACGCACAAAATTTGCTTTTTGCTTTTGTCGGATCGCTTGTCCGCTAGTGAGGCTATACGCTGCATAGAACCCCTCTGCTCTCTTTTTGTCTTTGTCGTCGTTTAAGCCATTAAAAGAGGTGTAGACTCCGGTTGAATTTCCATCGACATGAAGTCCCGGTTTGAGCCCATCACGTTCCCAATTTGTTTTGCCTGTCCACGGATCGATGCAGATGAGTTTGGGATAGGCGAAAATGCAGTAGCCATCTGTTGACACAGTTGTCGCGACGCCCAGTTCTTCGCCGTTTGTGTCGACGAGGACCTCATGCGCAAAGTTGAATGAATTGCTTCCGCCCAGAGCCCGCCGGCTTCCATACGAGTTCCTTCCATCGCCCTGACTCGGCTCGTAAGTGCTGATCCGCCAAAGAATGGCTTCTTCAACATTTCTGTTTGAATTTCCAACCAGCAAATTATCGCCAAAGGTGTCAAATAAGTGATTTGGATTTGGTTTTCCACTGATTTGACTCAAGTCAACCGCCACATGATCAAACCCAAAGGCGAGAATCAGCAGTGAACCACACAACTGGTAGTCGGTCAATTCATAATTCAAGTCGATAAATGGACCGCCTCGAGCGCGGCTGTTATTGGAGTACATGGGATAACCGAATTGGTTCCGCAATGTGAACAGTCCGTCTTCGCTGACCTCAACCGACCAAAATTCGTCGACCAGCCGATTGTGAAATTTTTTGCGGCTCCGCGTCCGTTGTTCGTTGCCTTCGGTATAAAGATCCGGATCTTTATTGTCGTTGAAAATCGCGACCCGCGTCATTCCATCATGGAACCGCAATTTTTCCCCTTTCGGGCATCTCGAAAGACTCGCTTCGATGCTTGATTTCTCCCCCGAATCAATGCCTGGATGCAAAAGCAAACGTCTGTAACATTCAATCAACTGCACATTATTGCTATAACGATACGATGTGATGTTGGTAATGTCTGCTTTGCCGAGCTTCTCAGAGCGTTTTTCATAAAGCTGGCGTAGCATGGTCAAATAATCAAGATTCACCTGGCTTTTTTCGTCCTTAACTTGCCGCAACTTGCTAAGAAGCTGACCTTCTAACCAGACAAAGTCATTTGAATCACCTTTTTCGATCAAGCGAACAGCGAGTTGGGGTAAAAGTTTTTTTGTAAAATCAAAATCCGCGACAATGTCGTAAACCGTTCGTATCTCACGTGGATGACCATTAAGAAGGATTTCATTCAAATCCCTCAACAACACGGAGATCACGCTACTTCGCTGCTCATCATCGAGAGTTTTTATTGCTGCATTTAGACGTGTCCGTAATAAGCGACTCGTATTAATCCGTAAGTTGGATTCAATTTCGAATAAGTCGTCGTTGGTGTTTTTTTTCCGTTTGGAGGAGTGATCAACCTGCAACAGTTTCATAATCGAACGAAGAGAATCGCGAATACGACCCTGACGGAAATCGGATTCAACTTTGGCAACCAAGAATTTCTCCAGATACCTTGGGACGGTGAACAGTCTCTCCAAATCGGTGAATTGGTCCCAGTCAATGTCCTCATTTGACAGGCTCTTTCGACGCAGCAATTCCGTTAGGAGGTTTTGCGCGCTGGGCGTTGAAAGGACTCGTAAAGAACTCGCTGCCGCAGAGATAGCGTTGTCGATTTCCTGTTCGACCCAATGCAACTGAGACCTGATCAGCAATCCGTTCGCATCATTCGAGTTCGCTTTAAGAAGACTTTTCGCTAAGGTTTCCGCATATGGTTTTTGGTAGAACGCCGCGACCGTTTCTGCTGAATGCGAGATTATCCGTCCGTTGCTGGAGATGATATTTCCGAACTGAAAAGGAGTTTGCAAGATTTTTTCAATTTTTGCCTCCTTTAGATTGATGATCGCTAGTTGCTGGTTGGATGACGGTAAAAAGTAAAAATCACCTGCTAAGAAACCGGTTCCGGTTGGACGATCGGGCAGTGGAATCGAACGCGCGGAAAACCCTTTCAAGTTATCGAGTGTGATCCGATCTTTTTCGACGATCACAACCTGATCATTATATTGCCCCGCGAGAAACAGCTTATTTTCTCGCTCACGGCGCAACTTGATTCCCCCGGAATCTGGTTCGACAACGAAAAATTCGCTGGAATCGACAGGCGAAAACAGTAGTAACTCGCCGACGCGGATCAATCCGTTATCCGTCCAAACGTCATTGGTCGAAGCGTAACTAAAATCGATCGGATCATAGGTCGCACCCCACGCTAACGATCGATCTGCCAAATCAACCGCGACCAGGCCGCCGGTCAGTGTCGGGCAATATAACATTCCATTGAAAATGATCGGTGTCGCGACATTAAATTCACGAAACCGCTTATATTCGTATTCCTCTCGGTTATCGGTTCGCGCGATTTGCTGAGACCATCGTAGATCACCGGTTTGCTCATCTAATTCGGCGAGCCGAATTTGCCCGGGGACTTCGTAAAGCACATACGCTGATCCGTTATGCAATAGGGGTGGACCCATAAAAAATGCATCGGCAAACGACTCATTGCTACTGTCAGCGCCATCGATCTTCCAGGAAAATTGGCCCTCGACACGTTGTCCCGATTCATCAATCACTTTCAAGGCGATCAGTCGATTGGTTGTTGGCTTGGTTCGCGATCTTGACTGCGAAAACTCGTTGGCAAAACGACGAACGGAAATTTTTTTTTCGATAAAGAATACGGATTTGCCATTGCTGGAGAGCCTCCCGTAGATCTGATCCTTCAAAAGCCTGGTGCGCAACTCAGCTTGGATCGTGGCATCATCCCGTAGATTTGCATTTTTGGCATCGGGTGAGATATCTGATTGCAATTTCGGAGTTGTTTTCGAACCAAATGCAAGCGGACGATCCCAAGGATAATGCCAAACTCGTTCGCCAGATTCCAAATTGACTCCGAAGACATGCTCTGGAGTCCGCATGATTACGGTCCCCTTCAATGTGATCGCATTCACCGTTGGAATGACTGCCAGGTTTTTTGCCTCGGAAGATTTTGACAAGGTACGAATAAAATCGGATTGATCTTCATCGGCAAGTTGAACAGTCCATTGTGGAATCAGGAGTGGTTCACCAATTAACCCTTGAGAACTGCGTGCCTTGTCGAAACGATAATTGGTCCATTCTTGGTCAAAGTCAGCGACTGAATCTTTCGCATTTGGTTTTTCGTTTCGAAGCTCCTGCGTCACGCGTCCTAGCCACGTCTCGGTTTCATCTTCGTCTGCGATGGTATAGACCTCAGCTTTTCCGCCCACGTTCAAGCGGATGGTGGGATGTTCATTTTTCAATTGATCAATCACCGTTACGGCCGCATCGGTTAAATTCGATAGGTGCAAAGAAATCGCGTAGAGAATCGAAGTTTCGGGGTCGAGACGCGTGCGGGCCTGCTTTGAGGAATAAATTTTCTTAAAGAATCGAGTCGCTGCTCCATAGTTTCCTTTGAACAACGCATTTCGTCCCAACATCATGGTCGCTACGTAACCGGCATTGGTGTGCAGGTACTTTCGGGACACGGACTGCAACGCGCGATCGTTATTGGCCTCAATGGCTCGTCGCAGTCCGTTTTTTGCGGCGATTCCATATTTCAATTCGTAGACATCCAATCCTCGCTGTGGCATTTCGCCAATCAGCGATTCCGCCGTTCGACGAACGCTCTTGGTTGCAATTCGCCGATTGGTTGGCATGAAGTAATCCTCGCGCGATTCATCGACCAACACTTCTCCCAGCAGGGTGACGGCCTCCGCATACGATTCATTGGCTAACGCCACCTTGGCTGCATCGATCGGTCGAATCACGTTGCGAGGTGCTTGCGAAAAGACATCTCGAGAGCGACGGGTTTGTCCCTCGCTTTTGTCGGCTGAAAAAAGCAATGTCACAATTAGCAAGCAATTAAAGAATAAACGCACCGCGGTATCGTTTGCGGTTCGGACATTTTTTTTGCGAAATGAAATCACGGTTGAGACTAAATTCATGAATTTTGACGATTATAAAATCGTGGCATAGGAACTCTGCACCACAAAAGAACTTAGGAACCGCAGCGGAGGATCGATACGGGAAACCTACGAGGCTGGGTCAACTCCATGAATGGTTGACCGTATTTTTATTTGCAGAGCTGTTTGAATTGTAGCGACTTTGAATCGTCTTATTTTGATCAAAAAGTGCAGAAATCGATTTCCGTTTCGTCCCGAAGTGGGGCAATTTTCTACCCATTTTCGGCTCAGTTTTTTCAATCCATGCACATGCTGATTTGGTTGGTTGACAGAAACGAATCGTCTGTCTTCCCTCTGTTTTTCAGACTTTTTCCCTTTTTCGTCTGTTTTTTGGGGGTTTTTGGCCTGTTTCGGGCTGCCTGCCAGTTGAAATTCTGTTTCGATGGACTTTAATTCAACGCAACCGAGTTAGTTTTCGGTAATGAAATACAAGTTTACTTCGTGGCATTAACCTCTCAGGGAGGAACCCAACTATGGCGAAAGCCGACGTGAAAGCTCTAACAAAAACTCAGATTATCGCCGAACTTGCGGAAAAAACCGAATTGTCAAAGAAAGACATTATCGCTGTGATGGACGCAATTACCGAACAGATCCAGGTAGCAGTTAGCAAAAGCGGACCAGGCGCATACACTTTGCCAGGTCTTTGCAAGATTTATGTTCGCGACGTTCCTGCAAAACCAAAGCGTGAAGTTCGCAATCCAGGTACAGGTCAGATGCAATGGGCTGATCCAAAGCCAGCAAGTCGTCAAATCAAAGTGCGTCCACTTAAGGCCCTTAAGGACATGGCGTAGTCAGCGGCTGCAACCCATAACGTTTGATGAAATCATCTTTTACCGCCCGATTAATCTGGCGGTATTTTTTTGCGCTGTTCGAAACCAAGGATATCCACCACAAAAATTTCGTGCGATCGATATGGCCAACTCGCGATCGATGTGGCCAACTAGGAGTATAAATCTAAAGATTCGCGGTCACCGATGATTTTGAACAGGTCACGGATTTGAGAAAGTCCATCAGCGTGTCCATAGTTTGCGCGAATTTTTCGATCGCCCAATACATAAAAGTCATCGACAGAAGTAAACAACGAAGAGTCATCATTCAGAAGTTCCGACGCGTCGATACCCAGTGACGGCAATACATCGAAATTCACAAAGCCGTCCAACTGCACATCGATCACGACATCAGCCGTGATGGGTTCGGTTTTGACGCTTGCGTCGTTTCCGGACACGATGATTTTGAAAACGGTTGTGCAAACTTCGTCCCTGTCCAATTCATCACCCTCGCTCTGCTCATCACCTTCCAGTTGCTCATCGATCAACTCGATACTTGCGACCGCATGATGGGCAAAGAGTGAGTCAATCAACAAATCGGTTTCCGAAAGTGGCTTGACGTATTTCTCCCACCAATCTCTGTTTGTCGATATCGATTCCGTAATTGA
>CAJQQR010000206.1 GCA_905480545.1 uncultured Pirellulaceae bacterium | reverse complement strand
TTGCTGCCACATTCTTGCAGCGCGAAAGTCATTATCCGTAAGCAGACGGGCAACCGAAGTGGATTTCGGATCAACGGATCGAATATCAACCTCGATTGCAGATTAAATCCGCGCCATGTTTGGTGAACTCCAAATGGAAGGGTCGTCGATTTTTCACACTCGCTGACAGCGGCGTTTCCATCGCTCCATACAAGGCATTCCAACCGGAGAATTTGCTCACGATTTCAAAAAAACGTTCTTGGCTAATCGACCCGCGAAACTTGGCGAAGGACGGTGGTGGTGAGATTGCAATTAATCGGCCATCGATAATGACTGGCGAAACGCCCTTTGCTTCTTGGGGTTTTAAGCAACGCGGTCTGGAATAAACCGCCCGAATCCACGAACTTTGCGTCAATCTGCGTAATCTACGACGAAAAACAGGCTTTTGATTCAAAAACGTGCGGTTCAAAAGCTTGGTCGGCTGGTTAGAATGGAGGAAGTGCGATTTCGATCGACGCCCACCAAAATTGCTTCTTACAAAAAACAACGTCTGTTTATTGTTGAGCAAGCACCGGCGATTTTCTCAGTTCGCCGGTAACATCCCACCAGAACCTGACCTAACATTGGAGCTGCAAACAATGCGTTGCAAAGCCATTTGTCTGATCCTCTCAATCTGTTTTCTTGCAACTTCTACACTAGCTGTTGCGCAGGAAAAAAAAGAAACCAAGATCACCTACGAAGATCATATCAAACCGATTTTTCGGCAGCATTGCTTCTCGTGCCACAATCAGAATAAAAAAGAAGGTGACCTCGACCTCACTAATTATCTGAACTTGATGGAGGGCGGTGGTTCTGGCGCCGTGATCGAACCGGGCGAAGTTGGCGACAGCTACCTGTACGGTTTGGTAAACCATGATGACTCCCCGGAAATGCCGCCGGAGCAGCCAAAGATTGCAGCAGAAAAGATCGCTCTGCTTGCTAAGTGGATTGAATTGGGTGCGTTGGAAAACAATAGCAGCAAAGCAAAATTAAAAAAGAAAAAGACATTCAGCTTTGGATTGAGTGACCCGGCTGTCGGCAAACCTGCCGTCATGCCATTGCCTGCCAAGCTTGACATTGAACCGGTCCTTCACACCAAACGCCAAACGGGTGTGACAGCCATGGCCACCAGCCCCTGGGCTCCATTGACAGCGATTGCTGGCCAGAAACAGGTGCTGCTTTACGACTCCAAGACTCGTGAACTAAAAGGCATTTTCGCTTTTCCAGAAGGTGTTATCTCGGTTCTTAAATTTTCTCGGAATGGAAGTTTGCTACTTGCGGGTGGTGGACGAGGTGGAGCCAGCGGAAAAGTCGTCGTTTGGAACATCAAGAACGGCGAACGGATTATTGAAGTTGGTGACGAGCTGGATACGGTTTTGGCAGCGGACATCAGCAGTGACCAAAAGCTAGTGGCACTTGGCGGACCGCAACGCATGATTCGAGTTTATTCCACCGCTGACAACTCACTGGTTTATGAAATCAAGAAACACACCGACTGGGTGACTTCAATGGAGTTCAGCCCCGACGGGGTTCTTTTGGTCACTGGCGATCGAAATGGCGGAGTTCATGTATGGGAAGCTTTTTCGGGACGCGAATATTTGACGTTGAAGGGACACACGAAAGCCATCACCGGAACATCTTGGCGACTCGATTCCAACATCATCGCGACAACCAGTGAGGACGCAACGATCAGGCTTTGGGAAATGAATAACGGCAGCCAAGTGAAGAACTGGGGAGCCCATAGCGGAGGTTCCTTGCAGGTTGAGTTCACGCGTGACGGCCGTTTGATCTCCAGTGGTCGAGACAAGTACGCAAAGATTTGGGATCAAAACGGGAAACAACTTTTTGCGTTCCCTCCATTTGCAGACATTGTAATGCAAGTCACTCATTGTGATGAATCGAATTTGTGTGTTGCCGGTGACTGGGGCGGTGAAGTCCGCCAATACAATGCGGCCGACGGAAAACTAGTAAGCCAAATCACATCAAACCCAAAGCCGTTAGAGCTTCAATTTGCTGATGCTACCGCAAATTTGGCGACTGTGACCTCCGAAGCCAACGCGTTGAATGCGGCGACATTGGCCGACAAAGCAGCTGTTGACAAAATTTCAAAAGACATCGCTTCTACTAAAAAGCTGATCGCCGATTTGACTGTTGCGGTCAATACTTTGACAGCGAAAGCAAAAACAGATTTGGTGTCCATGAATTCCATGACAAAGCAATTGAATTTGGTAAAAGCACGTGTCAATTCGCTGACCGGTGCGATTCCAGAGTTCAAGAAAGCAAGTGACAACGCGGCGGCAGCATCTTCAAAACTGCCAACCGATGCAGAATTGAAGAAGGTTTCAATGGAAATCAGCAAGATATTGGCCGTTCGAGAAATGGAACTAAAAGGCAAGTCGGCTGAAATGACCAAGCTGACCCAATCTGTTACGGCTTTGACTGCGGCGATGTCAACAGAAAACGCGAAGTTACAAAAATCGAAAGCGGATCTAGCAACCGCCAAAACGAACTTGACCAAATTGGAGCCGATGTTAAAACCGGCACGGGTCAAGTACGTAAAAGCGAAAGCTCTTTCCGACGGGAAGAACGCTGCACTTGCAAACGCAACCGCAACGGTTAACCGCTGGAAATCGGCCATCGCGTTTTCAAAAGCTTATCGTGACTTGCAAGCCAAAATTCGTTCGGAAAATGAAGCTTTGGCTTCACTGGAATTGGCACAAGCTGAAATTGACGAACAAGCTGAAAACGCGAAATCAATGATGGTAGAAATGCAAAATGTATTTGCCGCAACGAAAAAGCAGGCAGACGATTTAGCGAAGAAAGTGGTTGCGATCCAATCGAAAGTCGCCGAAACCGAAAAATCGGCAGCGGCGCTACTGGTTGAGACCAATTCGATCAAAAAAATGATGTCGCAAACAGCAGCTTCAATTCCATTGTTAACCGAGGCGAAAGCAAAAATTGAGGCCGCCAACAAAAGTGCTCCTAACGACCAAGATCTTGTCCTCTCGTTGAAAGCCATCAATGACCTGGCGGCGAAACAAAATCAGAAGGTCGTTGATTTTCAAAAATTGATCAAAACTAAAACCGCTGCTCACACATCGGCACTGGCTAAGATGAAGACGATGCAAGAGGAATCTGTGGCGGCGGAAAAACTGGCCGCAGAAATGAAGGCCAAATTACTGATTGATCAAAAGCAAATGGTCGCTGCGCAAGGGACCGCCGATGCTATAGCAAAACAGGCTGCCGATGCAAAGGAAAAGGTCAACGCCAAATCATCGGAAATCGTTTCACTCAAGGCACAAGTTTCAAAACTGCAAGGAATTGAATCTTGAGTCTATTATGCTGGCCTTTTGAGTAATAAAAAGAAGGATTGGTAGTCACATTGTTTGTTTGGTTCTAGGGCATCAAAATAGTTTGAGTGCTACTTCTTTCAAACAATCAATCGATGAAAACTATTCGGATTGGAAATGCAGCCGGATTTTGGGGTGATTCACCGTCCGCGCCGCGGCAGCTTGTTCAAAACGGCCAGCTTGACTATTTAACCCTTGAATATCTTGCAGAGTTAACGCTTTCTATTTTGGCTCACCAAAAGAGGAAGAATCCAACACTCGGATTCGTAACAGAAGTCCCCACCGTTGTGAGTGAAATCGCGTCGCATTTTTCTGCCGACCAAAATCTAAAACTGGTCACAAATGGGGGCGGAATGAACCCGTCCGACTGCGCGAAGGCAGTTGCACAAGTATTGAACGACGATCGCGAATTACATCTTGGTGAGACTTTGATCGCGACATCATGCGGTGACGATATTCTTCCTCGTCTTGATGAACTGATCGCAGCTGGGGAGCCGTTCAGCAATATCGAAACTGGCGATGCAATTTCGTCGATTCGAGATCGTATCGCAAGTGCTAATGTCTATTTAGGTTCTGACGGAATTTGCGATTCACTCGCGGGCGGTGCGAGAATTGTCTTGACCGGGCGGGTTGCGGATGCTTCCCTGATTGTAGGGCCCGCAGTCCATGAATTTGGCTGGGGACGCGATGATTACGCCAGGCTTGCAAAAGCAACTGTCGCGGGGCATCTCATCGAGTGTGGCGCCCAAGCAACAGGAGGGATTTACTCTGATTGGAATCCTGAAACCAGCTTGGGAGATATTGGCTATCCGATCGCCGTAATGAGCGAATCGGGCGACTGTGAAATTACAAAACCTGATGGGACCGGAGGAGAGGTAAGCGTGGGCACATGCTCGGAACAGCTCATCTATGAAATCGGAGACCCAAAACGATACATGACTCCAGACGTTATCGCGGATTTCAGCCAGGTCAAGTTTGAGCAGTCTTCACAGCATGCGGTTTCCGTTTCAGGCGGTACGGGAATGAGTCGTCCGGATCAATTGAAAGTTTCGATCGCTTACTACGATGGATTTATCGCCAGCGGGATGATTGTGGTCGCTGGACGACACGCCGCGCAAAAGGCAACCGCCGCAGCACAAGCAATTCAACGGAAATTATTGTCGGACGGAATCGAACTCGATGACTTCAATATTGAGGTTTTAGGAATGGGTGATTCCGCACCGGGAATGCGATCCAAACTTTTGGAAAATTCTGTTCCAGAAAACGTTCCGTGGGAAGTCGTTCTGCGCGTCACGGGTCGATCGCAGAACCGCAATCACACCGATCGAATGCTTCGCGAGCTCGCGCCGCTGGTGACCAGTGGCCCTCCGGGGGTTACTGGCTACACAGGAGCTCGTGGCAAATCAATGCCAGTGTTATCATTTTGGCCAGCCTTGATATCACGAGAACATGTCTGGCCGGAGGTTGAAATCCGATCGGCTGTAGATTGGTTAACGAAATAAAAACGATTCTTTGCGACGACTCAGCCGCAAATTTTTAAAGCTATATTTTTGAAAACGAAAATGTACAACTGCATCCCTACCAAACCCGTTTTTATTTTGATTCTGCTTGGATTACTTTCTCCCACAATTCAAAGCCAGGAAAGATCGAATCGCAATACACGGTTTGACCAGTGGGATAAAAACATGGACGGAAAACTTACCAAATCAGAATTACCTCCGGGCCTCCGCACAAACTTTTCAAAAGTTGACCGGGATGGTGATGGATTTATTTCTAGACTGGAAGATGCAGCGTTCCTTCGTCGAAATTCAAAAAAAACGAACCCCAATCAGAACCAGGGCGGACGCCTACCCAACGATGTAAAGGTCGAAAGGGATTTACCGTACGTCGTCAACGGCCATCAACGCCAAAAACTTGATTTGTATTATTGGGATAAAAACATATCGAAGACCCCGAAAGAACCTGGGCCTCGGCCATTGGTGATTTGGATTCACGGAGGTGGCTGGCGTGCTGGCAGCAAGAATAATTGCCCAGCAACGTTCCTGTTGCATCATGGTTTCAATGTTGCAAGTATCAATTACAGGCTAAGTGGGCATGCGATTTCCCCAGCACAAATTCAAGATTGTAAAGCCGCAATTCGCTGGCTGAAGACCAATGCAAAAAAATTCGGTATCAACGCCTACCAAATCGGAGTGTGGGGTTCGTCGGCAGGTGGTCATTTGTCTGCGTTGGTCGGAACATCAGGAAACATCAAGGAATTTGAATTGGGCGATGGGTCTGATGTCTCTGCAAGCAGCGTTCAGGCGGTTTGTGATTGGTTTGGGCCAACCGATCTTCTGAAAATGAACGAACAAGCAGGAAAGGATGGTGTCTTGAACCACGATTCAAAAGATTCACCCGAGTCCAAATTGATTGGCGGCCCGATTCAAAAGAATCGAGAGAAAGCCAATTCAATCAACCCAATCAAGTATATTTCCAAAGACGATCCACCATTTCTGATCATGCACGGCGAGAATGACCGATTGGTTCCAGTTCAGCAAAGCCAGATGTTGCACGATGCACTGAAGCGAGCTGACGTCGACAGTACGCTCATGATTATCAAAAACGCTGGGCACGGAAATGGGTTCGACCGAAATACCTTACATCCAAAGATCGCTGCATTTTTTAAGCAGCATCTCATCAAGTGATCGATTAAATATGACTTAACGAAATCAAATTTGCTCTTATCGTTGCGACAATACCTTCGCAAATGGCATTTCGTGACTATGATGATCGATCACTTCCAAAAACAAGAAATATTGATGTCGATCATTCATACATTTACGGTAGACAACGAAGAAAAGGAAACGGTGCTCGCTGCACTGCGGAAACAACTACCGGACACACCGTCCTGGTCCGCAGTTCGCAAGTTGCTATTTGGACGCTTTGTCGCAATCGGCGGCGTTTTATGCGTGGACGAAGGCCGACGCCTATTCAATGGTGAAGTGGTCACGGTATCCAACCGGCCAGAATCGCCGCCCCCTACTGACAAAGATGTCGTCATTAAATATATCGATAAAGAAATCGTCGTTGTCGAGAAACCATCCGGCATGGTCACCTTACGTCGAAAGCCTGATCTTGCTTGGTCATGGGCAAGAAAAAACTTGCAACCAACTTTGGATGAATGCGTTCCTCGACTGATTGGTGAACGTGCGGCGAAGAAACGAAACAAGGACACTGTTCATCGACTATTGCCAAAATTATTCCCCGTTCATCGCATCGATCGGGATTCGAGCGGATTATTAATTTTTGCTCGAAATGCTGAATCACAAACGCACATCATTCAACAATTCGCTCAGCACAATGCCGTACGAAAGTACTTTGCGATTGTTCCAGGCGCCGTCAAACCGCAAACGGTGAAATCGCAGTTTATTCGAGATCGTGGTGATGGTTTGCGTGGAAGCACGACCGACACGACCATTGGTGAGGAGGCGATCACTCATTTTGAAACCCTTCGTCGAGTCGGTGCCTACAGCGAACTTGAATGTCGATTGGAAACCGGGCGAACCAATCAAATCCGCATTCATCTTGCTGAATTGGGCCATCCGATTTGCGGTGACATCAAATATCGAGGCGCATTGAATCAACCGCCCATCGTTGACCAAAGCAAATCACGTCGCTTGGCACTGCATGCAGCCGAGTTAAAAATCGTTCACCCAAAAACGAAACAGGCCATGCAATTCAACACACCTTGGCCGTTCGACATGCTGAAATTCTTGCATCACTTGCAAGCAGGTGAATAAGCAACCGAGAATCAGATTAAATCGTCTAAGACATACTCATGCTCAACCGACGGGTTAAATCCGTTCGCATCACGCTTAAGCAAAACGTATCGCATCGCCCGCAAGCAAAACCATCACATTGCATCGCCCGTAAACAAAACGCATCGGATTGCCCGCAAGCTAAAACCATCACATCACGCGGGGCAATGCCCACGCGATTTAACAAATGCGTAGTCCAAGCCGTGCGTTAAATCAATCCGTTTAGATCCATTTGTTAAACCGCGGGCCCAGCGGGCCGCGGTTCAAATACGGTTTACTCCACTTAAAAATATACGCCGTTGATCGATCACGATCAGCGGCGTTTTTCATGGGCTTTTCGGTATGATTTATGGGGATCCGAAAAGTTCAATCTGTTTGAGCAACTTTGGGGTCAAATCAGGCAAGTGACTGTGAACAAGACACTTACAGAGTTCTAACGTCCACGATCCTTGCCTCGTGTGCGTAACGACGGTTCGCGTCCAAATCGTAGCACCGGACGAAGTGAAGGGTGACTCAAGCTCTGCCTGCGATGAACAGATTGGCCTGCACGATTGCCATTCATTCTGCAGACAGAAATCGAGAAAATCTACGCACTGCTGGTCTCATCTGTTCGCTATGCCAACAGGTCTTCGACAATGTGTGCTGCTTCGACTCCGGTTAATCGCTGATCGAGCCCCTGATGTTTGTAGGTAAATCGCTGATGATCGAAACCCAACAAGTGCAAAACCGTGGCGTGGAAGTCGCGAATGTGTAGCGGGTCTTTGACGATGTTGTACGAGAAATCGTCTGTTTCGCCGTAGATTGCTCCGCCCTTCGATCCACCGCCAGCCATCCACATGCTGAAGCAGCGAGGATGATGATCGCGGCCGTAGTTTTCCTTGGTGAGTCCGCCCTGAGAATAGATTGTACGACCAAATTCACCGCCCCAAATCACCAGCGTATCATCGAGCATGCCACGTTGTTTCAGATCCTCGAGCAAAGCGTAACACGGTCGGTCGACGTCTTTGCACTGACCCGGCATGCGGCCCGAAACATTGGCGTGGTGATCCCAGTTGTTGTGATACACCTGCACGAACCGAACGCCGCGTTCGGCCAGTCGTCGTGCCATCAGCGCAGTGTTGGCGAATGAACCGGGCTTCTTTGCGTCATCACCATACAGGTCGAAAGTATGCTGCGATTCGGAACTGAGATCCGTCATTTCTGGAACGCTGGCCTGCATCCGAAACGCCATTTCGTACTGTTGAATCCGAGTTTGCGTTTCCGGATCGCCGATCGCTTCAAAGTTAATCTTGTTCAAGGCGTTGATGCCTTCGATGCTTCGCCCGCGAATGGCACTGGGGACTCCCGGCGGATTATTGATAAACAGTATGGGATCGCTACTGCTGCGGAAGGAGACGCCGGAATGGCGACCCGGTAAGTAGCCGGCACTCCACAGCCGCGACGAGATTGCTTGTTCCTGTTCACGGTTTTTGGGAATGGCGACCAGCACGACGAACGCGGGGAGGTTCTCGTTCATTGAACCGAGTCCGTACGACGTCCACGCTCCGAGGCACGGTCGACCGGTAATCTGGTTGCCGGTCTGCATTGCGGTGATCGCCGGTTCGTGGTTGATCGCTTCGGTATGCAGGCTGCGCATCCAGCAGATTTCATCCGCCTTCTTCGCCAGATTCGGCAGCAGTTCTGTGTTCATCATCATGCCGCATTCACCGGCAGCGCCGAACTTGTACTTCGTCGGAGCAATTGGAAACCGAGTCTGCCCGCTGGTCATGGTCGTCAGCCGCTGCCCGTTGCGAATCGACTCCGGCAGGTCCTTGTCGAACCAGCCCTTCATCACCGGTTTGTGATCGAACAGATCCATCTGCGAAGGGCCTCCGACCATGTGAAGGTAGATCACGCGTTTTGCCTTTGGTGCAAAGTGCGGCTGTACCGCTCCGCTGTTGGCCGCGAGCGCCACATTCGGCAGGCCAAGTGACGCCAGTGCGGCCCCGCCCAGCAAATGTTTTCCACTGGCGATGAATTGGCGACGCGTTTGCTGTTGCAGGTCCTGAGGAACGATTGGTTGTTTGCTCATTACTTATTCAATGCCTCGTCCAGGTTCATGATTTGATTACAGACCATTGTCCATGCAGCGACCGCTTGCGGCTTGAGTGAATCGTCCGCGACAGAGTCACCGACTTTGATAAGTGCGGCTGCGTCATCCGGGTGAGACGCATAGTGCCTGGCAAAGTCTCGATGTGCAGCCAGTACAACTTTCAGTTCGAGACCCGAGAACGACCGGCTGAGCACTCGCCGGGCAACAGCGTTCGCAATCGAACGATTGTCACTGCCCGCATTGATTGAACGTTCGGCAAGTTTGCGAGCCGCTTCGACGTATTGCGGATCGTTCAATGTGACGAGCGCCTGCAACGGAGTATTAGTCCGTTCGCGGCGAACCGTGCAGACTTCGCGGTTGGGGGCGCCAAATGCTTCGAGACTCGGCGGTGGCGCCATCCGTTTCCAGAACGTGTACAGCGACCGTCGATAGAGTTTTTCTCCGCTGTCCGGACGGTACTCGCGGGTGTCGCCTCCCGGCAGGCCGACCATGTTCCAGATGTTCGTCGGCTGGTAAGGGCGAACTCCGGGGCCGAACATACTCTTCGATCGCAGCCCGCTAACGGTCAGTGCATAGTCGCGCACCATCTCGGCATCCATGCGGAATCGCGGCCCCCGTGAAAGCAGGGCGTTGTCGCGATCCTTTTTTAACTTCACTTCAGTCGTCACGGCCGCCTGCCGATAGGTCGCGCTCATCAGAATCTGCTTGAAGAATCTTTTCACGTCCCAGCCACTCTGAACGAAGTCGGTCGCCAGCCAATCGAGCAATTCGGGATGCGAAGGCGGGGAGCCCATGATGCCAAAGTCTTCGGGCGTCGCGACGATTCCTTGACCGAACAACTCCTGCCAGAACCGATTGACCGTCACGCGGGCCGTCAGTGGGTTGGCCGGATCGACCACCCACCGAGCAAGCCCCAGCCGGTTCTTTGGGGCGTTCGCCGACAGCGGATGCAGCGCGGCCGGTGGTGCAGCAGCGACTTCTTCACCAACATTGTCGTATTGCCCACGCATCAAAACGTTCGCCATCGCCGGTTTGTCTTTGCGTTCCACCTGAACGTGAGTCACCGGGCTGCGTGCTGCGATGGCTGCGCGTTCGCTCCGTAATGCTTCAACTTTCGCGGTCAGTTTCGAGAACTCCGAGTCATGTTGCGTAAGGTAAAACTCGAAGAGCTCTGCCGCCTGAGCATCCGTCCGTTGATTGGCTGTCGTCTCCAGCGTGCGTGCAAGCAATTCCATTTGCCGAAGTGCGTCGGTCTCGTCTTTCGACAACTGGCGGTCAAACAAATGAAAGTCCTGCACCGATCCGTCAAAGACCGACGCGGTGCTACGCTGGCCGATCCTTAACGGCGTTTCGGTGTGAATGTCTGCATCGGGCTTTAGGTTGTTGGTGTTGGTGGTCGTCGGTTGCTTTTTGCCATCCACATAGATCGTGATGCCTTCCGGTTTACCGCTGCCGTCCCAGGTAACTGCGACATGATGCCAGGTATCTTTCTTGATCACCGCAGCGTTAGTAGTGACTTTGATTGCGTTGTCGGGCCAGCTTTGGATGATGTGTACTGCCAGTTGCCCGTTGCCAAAGAACAAGTCCCAGCCGCGATGCTTGTTCATTTCATCCAACCGGGCGACCGGGGATGAGTATTGCTCCAGTTTGGAGGTGCGAATCCACTCGGAATGGGAGAATGGTTGACTGCGGGCGAAATCTCCCGCAGCGCCGGCGTTGATGGTATTGCCCGACTTGAATCGAATCGCCGGACCAAATCGTCCTTCAACTGACCAGTCCAAATCACCTGTTGCTTTTGCGGCGATGTCGCTTCCATCTTCCTTGTTCAGCGGCAGGTGAATCAACCGTCCTTTCGCAGGGATTTTGCTTCTCAGCATGTCGGGTCCGGTCACCTCCAGCCACGGTTTGAATAGCTCCTTCGCAGCGGCGCGCCGCCCCTCGCGCGCCTTGATCGCAGCAGTGATTTCCGTGTCGATCACGCTCCAGCGCGCTTTGTCTGATTCGAGCGGCACGCGAATGACGGGCCCTTTACCGTCTTTTGCGTTACCGTCGTAGCCGGTCTGAGTCGTGTTTCTAAAGAAGGCTGCGAGTGAGTAATAGTCCTTCGCCGTCAACGGGTCGAATTTGTGATCGTGGCATTGACAGCAATTTGTCGTCAGCCCGAGATAAACCCAACCGAAAGTTTGCACTCGATCTGTTGCATAGATGGCTTGATTCTCCGCCTCAATCGTGCCGCCTTCGTTGGTCGTCATATTGCAGCGTTGAAAACCGGTCGCAATCTGCTGATCCAAAGTTGGATTGTCGAGCAGGTCGCCGGCCAGTTGTTCGACCGTGAATTGATCGAAGGGTTGATTTCGATTGAACGACCGAATGACCCAGTCCCGGTACGGCCACATTTCGCGGTAGTTATCAAAGTGCATGCCGTGCGTGTCTGCATACCGAGCGGCATCCAGCCAGTACCTTCCGCGATGTTCGCCCCATGACTTGGATTCCATCAGTCGGTCGATCCATGTCGACATCGCTTTTTCGGCATTCGATGCGTAATCCTTCGCAAACCGATCTACGTCGGACGGTTCCGGTGGAAGTCCGGTGATGTCGAGGTGCAAACGGCGAAACAGCGTGCGAGGGTTTGCTTCCGGGGCGGGAGAAAGTCCTTCCCGCTCCAGTCGATTGAACACGAAATGATCAATCGTGTTTTTCGGCCACGACGCATCGGAAACTTTGGGAACGTTCGGCTTCACCGGCGAGATCAAGGCCCAGTGTTTTTCGTATTGCGCCCCCTCGCTAACCCACCGTTGGAGCAACCCGCGCTGCTTGGCGCTGAGCGGTTTCTTCGACTCTGGTGGCGGCATCACAGCGTCTTCATCATCGGACATCACACGAGCAATCAGCTCACTCGCCGAGGGATCCTTCGGCACAATCGCGCCGGATTCAATCGCAGCGTTGCGCCGGTCTAATCGCAGATCGGCTTCACGACTGACGCTATCGAGCCCGTGGCAGGCAAAGCAGTGTTCCGCGAGAATCGGCCGAACATCACGGTTGTATTGCAAAGTTTCGCCGGCGTTGGCAACGTCGTGGCCAGCAAACCAGAATGTAATAATTGTCACCACGATTCTGACAACAGTCAGTCGTGATGTGAGCAAATGGGAAGTCATGTCAAACCTGAAATGAGAATTCGCAAAAAATACTGGTTATACGCATGCCTCAGTCACCGCCTGAACCGCAGCTTCTGCAACAACGCGATCATCTTCAACCGTTGAGCCTGAAACGCCGATCGCCCCGACGACTGTGCCGTGATCGTTGACCACAGGCAGCCCTCCAGGAAAAGAAATCAGACCCCCGTTGGAATGTTCAATGTTAAACAGCGAGCCACCAGGTTGAGACAACTCACCGATGGCCCCGGTCGGCATGTCGAACAATCTCGCCGTCCGAGCTTTCCTGCACGCGATGTCAATACTGCCCAGCCAAGCACCGTCCATCCGACGAAATGCCTTGAGGTTTCCTCCAATGTCAACTATTGCAATGTTCATCTTGACGTTGAGCTCAATCGCTTTCGACTCGGCCGCCGACAACATCGCTTCAGCAGTGTGAGAGCTGATGTTGTCAGCGAGGGTAATAGCTTGCATGTGTTCTGTTTCCATCTTTGGTTCCTGATTCGAAATACGGGGTAATTGTTAATGAACAAGTCGGAATTCAAATGTTCCAGCCAAATAGCGATCAGCGAAAACAGTGTCGATCGAAATCGGAAAATCGTTTGCATCGAATTCCGATTCCGCCGCCCCAAAGCGGCTGCTCCCAACAAACTCAATGGCTTGTTCGCCGTCATCACGTCGCTTCTCCGCTCGATACCAACCCGCCTCCCAATCGTTACCATTCGGATCCGGCGTTCCGAATCCGAAAGCGACGACGGAATAACTTCCTGGCTGGAGAATCAGCTCGCCTTTTTTAAGTGGCTGCATGCGATGCCCGCCAACAAGGGCGGCTTCTTGCCCCGGGTCAAAAACGACTGTCGCCAGCAGCGCAGCTCCAGAGTCGTCACCAAACTCCGTAGGAGTTCCGCTGGTATCGCGACGCCATAATTCGCACGTCAAAGTGGAGCTCAACCCATCGGACGCACTGTCAAACACACCCAGCCGAGTGACGGCGATGGGACGATGGACAACAAAGTCGTGCCCGACCTTGCCGGGGTAAGGCTGGTTCCCAAGCATCCCAGCCCGAACTTGATACGCGATGTGAAGCGGGGCTTTCGCTTTCCCAGGGATAGCTGGATCCAGTGGCAGACGCTCAATCTTTTTGGAAACCGGATCGACGCGAAACATCTGGCCCTCACTGACCATTTGACTTGCCATCTCAGCAGAATCAATTCGTGCCAAGCCATCGTGAACATGGACATCGATGCTTGAACCGTCCGTCGAGACGGAGAATTCGGTTCCCAGGTCAACGACGTCGCCGGCAGCAGTGGCGATCGTGAATCCGGTTGCGTTCTCTGGAACATTCGTTCGAGCGTCACCATGGACAAGCAAAACTCGCTCAGCGGAGACAATCTGCAGCAGCGTGTCTCCAATCAATTTCATCGCGACACCACTATTAAACCGCACGGTCGCTGTTCCCTGATCCAGTCTTAACCAACGACCAGGGCCGATCGGTTCGCCCACTTCGGCATTGAGACCGGGACAGTGCCAGTAGCCGTCCTGTGCTTCAAGAACAGCAATCGAAGTATTGAGCTGTTGACCTTCTATGCCGACTAACGAACCATTGCGATCGTGGTTGAAATACTGATAACCCATGACGACTAACGCCGCCGATGCGGCCATTGCGGCGAACGACATCCAGACACGTCGGCGACGAAGAGACGGTGTCGAAACGACTTCGGTTGAACTGGAAGCCCGTTCGCTTTCGGGTACAGACTCCGAGATGCGCCTTGCGGACACCGCCAGTTGCCCGCGCCTCGACATATACCGAACGTAGCGAGCGCGGAATGTGGCATCGGAGCAGATCAATTCCGACAGCGTAGCTGCCTGATCCGCGGTTGCCGCGCCGCTTTCAATCGCATCCATCAAGTCTTCAAACGATGAATCATTCATGGGCAGGCTCCGCATCAATTCCCAACGTCCGCTCGACGCATCGTTCAAGCTGGCGCAGAAGCTTTCGTACCGATTTGCGAATGGTCGGCTCCGACTTCCCCAGTTGTTCAGCGGTTTTCTTCAACGTCATTTTCGAGTGGAAACGAATCGTGATCAATTCTCGCGCCGTGGGCTCCAACTTCTTAAGACAGTCTTTCAAGGCAGTCGTGCGCGGCCAGATCGTCGGCTGACCTCTCAAGATCGAGTGCGACCATTTCTAGCGCCTCATGAGACAGCACAACGCCATCGCCGCGCCGCTTACGGAGATGCTCCATCACCTTGAGCCGAACGATGCGGCAGCCCCAGGCACCAAAGTCCGTGCCGCGCTGAAATTGTTCTGACTTTTGCCACATGACGGTTATCGCTTCCTGAACAATGTCCTCCGCGTCCGCGCAGCCGGGCAGCATCGCAAGCACAACGGAGAAAAACCGCCCCTCGTGTTCAAGCGTCAGCTTGACGAATTCGTCCGGACTCAGATTCGACACTTCGGCGATAGCAATAGTCCTCAGGATGTTGGTGAAAGTGTGTTTGTCGCTTTACCTCTACTTACTAATGCTTAACTTCCAGAAAAGCGAAAAGCAAAGTGCGGAAAACACGGAATTCTTTTTGCAGCAACGTAGTGGCAGGCTAGAAAAAGAAGTCAGCCAATAACCCAAAAGCGATGGAAGCATCAGTTGGTTAACGAGACAATTCTGCTCGGGTTCTTACCGTGGCATTGCCGCCTTAAAGAGCATCAGCTTACAACTTGGGACTCTAGAGCCATCACCATCCATGCTGTTTCCAGATTCCATGTGACGATCTCCGCTGCAAAAAGTTCTACTGGTGTCCTCGATCCTCCAAAATCAAACAGGACGCCAAAACGGTGTTCGAATGACTCGCCACGAGGTCAAACATAACTAGCACGCTAAAACCATCGCATCACGCGGGACGATGCCCACGCGGTTTAACAAGGGCGGAGCGAGCACACACTCTATGGCGAACATTCAGTCTGTAGCCAGCATCCAGTCTGCAAAGCCGATCGACACACGCTATTTTTTTCGCACAACCAACTTCACTGGAAGCGTCGTCTCGCCGTCAACATTATTGGCTCTTAGGTGAAACATACGAGTTTGCTCTGGCACCCATTTTGCCGCAGTCACAAAGAATTCCCGAGCATCGCCCTGCCCTTTGATGATTCGAAGTCCATTCAATCCAATGTTGTCCACAAAAACACCATGCGGCAAATTGCGACCCGAAACCTCTTTTCCAAAATCGATGTCGCCATTGTGTTTATTACGCTTTACAACAATCTGAGCGGAAACGGTTTCACCCGGAGCGATATCGAGCACATACGGCTTTGCATCAGTGGCGAACAAACCATCGATATCCTCTTTCGTTAACTCCTTGCCCGATTCGGTGATTCGAATTTGCACTTTCGGGGAATCTGCGATCTTCATTTCCTCAAAACCGCCGACACTCCTTTGCACCTCTTTCCCATTGATCATTGCGACTGCAGTGATCTTGATTGCTTTAAGTTGTTCAGCCGTTGGAGCCACTGCATCAGGAGCAGCGTGGACGGTGCCAAACGCTTGAAAATGTTTGCTTTGGATTCTGATCTTCTCGGGGATTTCAAACCCCTTGGGAACGTTCTCGAATCGAAGATCAATCGGCCCAGAGAAATCATCCATCCTCGTCGCCGAGACTTGAAACTCCTGCCCGCTGCCTTTTCGGATGTTCATTTTCTTACCTGAAAACGAAACCTTGAAATCGGGTTGAGCCGGTCGAATTGACAATTTGTATGTAAATTTGTCGCCTTGGAAATTGCGTGCATCGCAAACCCTTACCAAATACTCGCCATCTTCTGGTGCGGTGAAGAACAATTTCGAATCACGTCCAAGGATTCGCTTCGCATCGTCATCATTCTCATAGTTCAATTCGAAAGACGGCAACCCATTGGGAACCAACGGCGTTCCTGGGGGCAATGCCTTGACGATGTAACACGGCTCCTGAAGAGCATGGGCAATGGGTGTCGTATCAAACAAGTTATGGCGACTTCCAAAGCCGGGATAAACCTTGAAACCAGAATCCGGACCACGCGGATAAAGGTATAACTGAACCACTTCGCCATTGCAGAAAAGCAACTCATTCAGTTCCATTTCTTGCCAATTAAAAATCCTAAAGTCATCTGATGTGTTTGCATCTTTGCCTCGAAATGTGAAGTACGAGTCTCGGACGGCCTGCAAAAGGACACGCGGAATCGATTTGCCGTTTGCAGCAAGGACCTCAACCTTCGTGTCCGCCATCGATTTGCTGCGAGCCGCATCAGTTTCGATTACCCAGGTTTCGCCCTTCTTCATAGACACTTTGTAAATGTCTGCATCACCGTTGTTGGAATCAACATCAGTGGTTTTAAAAACGCCTGCAATGGATGCAGGAATTTCGACCGGTTGTGCGTTGGAAAACAAGTCATTTGGTTCCGCTTCGTTCAACGAACGCAATGCAAACGGTCGGGTCGCAAACTTGGGCTCAACGAAATCGGATTCCGTTGAAGGTAAACCACCAGACAAACGATTTGTCAGTTCCTCAAGCGGATAAAAATCATTCGATCCGTCAAGCCGGCCGACCGCCAGAACATTATCACTGGAAATATCGAGTGCAAACGCGATTGCGGGTTGCTTGGGAAACGATGCAATCAGCTCAATGGTGTCGCCACGCCATAATTTGAGCGTTTGGTCCTCTGCGGAAGTGACCAACAGCTTCCCGTCATCCGAAAAGTCCATCGCAATGATCGACGCTTCATGGGCAAAATTCGAAATCAACAAAGGGTTGATCGACGATTTTTCTTTTGAAGTAAACTTCCATGAACGAATCCGATTGTCACGTCCGGCAGCGACGATCAAATCTAATTTGGGATGAAACGATGTTACGAATTGTTCTCTGAGCGGCTGCCCCAGCGTATCGAGCCGCTCACCACTTTTTACATTCCAGAGTTTCACTGTTTGGTCGCCACTGGCCGATGCAAGCACGTTTCCCGCATTATGAAAACTCAAATCGTAAATAGCGCCGTTGTGCCCCTGCAATTGGCGAATCTTTTTTCCGCTTTTTGAATCCCAAAGATTGATTTTTCGATCGTAACCACCAGTTGCAATGATCGCACCGTTCGGCGAAAAACTTGCGGCATATAGAACGTCACGATGATCCTTGAACTCCTTTATTTTTTTTTGGGTCGCAAGATCCCATTGGATCGCCACCCCGTAAAGACCTGTCACTCCCGTGGCAGCAAGTATTGAGTTTGAGTCGGGTGAAAACTGAATCGAATTCACTTTGCCGGGATGATCGGAAAACACAAACAACGTTTTTTTGTCGACTGCAGAAAGAACCTCAATTGATTGGTATCGGGCAATCGCAAGTAACTTTCCGTCGGGTGACCAACACACATCGGTGATCGGGTTCACAACCACTTTCGAATTGACTTCCGGAACGGTCAGCGTTTTTGGAGCCAATGAAATGTCATTTGATACGATCGCCCCACCTTCGATCCAAGCCATCAGTTTTTCAATTTCGGTTTGCGTCGGCCCGTCGGCGTCATCCGGCGGCATCTTCAGATCATGCTGGCCGGTTATCATCCTGATCATGCGACTCGTCTTGGGATCACCCGGCAAAAGGGCGGGACCCGATCCACCACCTGCAGCAATCCCAGATGGACTGTCCAACGCGAGATCACCTTCCATGTCATCTGCGTTATGACATGAATTACAGTACTTCTGAAAAAGTGGCACAGCGGAATTTTCGTAGGTCGGTTGATCGTCGTCAGCAGCAGCCGTTTGACAATGATTGCTAGCACCGAGGCCGACAGTAAGAATCAAACAAGCGATAACCGATTGAATTTTGAAAACCATTTGAATTGGGCTGTGATGGTTGGGATGTAGGGCTGTAATTGGCGAAATCGCCTGATTAGGTCTCATGATCCCCTATTGTTTTTGAAATTCCATTGGAAAACCAGTCGGAATCCAAGAATGAATTCAGCGAAAAAACCGACGCGTCGATATTTGAGTTGGATAGTTTTCGCTTTTTTCGCGAAACGAGTCTTTTTTTCTTCAGGCAAGGAAGCGTGCAGGATGAGATCGTTTGTCTTAGGTTACGTCACGATT
The DNA here is from genome assembly GCA_905480545.1 of uncultured Pirellulaceae bacterium. Classification (GTDB taxonomy): domain Bacteria; phylum Planctomycetota; class Planctomycetia; order Pirellulales; family Pirellulaceae; genus JABAAE01. Next base: position 5,683 of record CAJQQR010000206.1, on the reverse strand, counting down.
GCTATCACATTGGGCGTAAGCGTCGGCTGTGTGACAACGCATAAAACAACAGGATTTCAAACGAATCCTGACGTGAATACAAATCTCAAGCCGTCGATTGGAGCAGCATCCAACGAGAAAAAGTCCGGCATCAAAAAGTTCTTTTCGAGTTTTACCGACAAAAAAAACTCGACACAGAGGGTCGATCCTAATGATCCGACCAGCTTACAGAACCGGCCGGATGTTTCTACTGAATTGCTGCTGGTCGCCGGGAAGTTAAGCTTGGAAAAACATGCTTGGGAATCGGCAGAAAGCTACTTTACTCGCGTTTTAAAAATCGAGCCAAACAATGCTCTGGCTGAAGATGGACTGAGACAAGTTGCGAAAGCTCGCGCAATGGGCCTTCCATCCAACCTGAATTCCGATGCCAATCCAAACAACCAAATCAAGACCGGTTCCGAATTAAACCAAGCGTTGCAGAATTTGCTTCCTAAAAACAAGCCGGTCAACAACACACTCGGATCAAACTCTACTCCCCTCAAACAACGGAGAACAGCTGGGGCGAACGCCGCGGATGGGAAACGAACCATCATGGCAAGTTACTCAGCTGCTAAGGCAGATTTGCCCGAACGCGATTACCCATCAACCCATTCTCCAGCTCCATTTGTAAGGGCTGAACCGGCCATCGAAATCAGACACCGCCCCCGTGGTGCCAAGGTAGTCAATCCGTTCTACCGGCAGGATCCTGTGATGACGGTCGCATATGAAGAAGAAATCAGCAGTGACGAACCAAATCTAACACAGCACGATACAAATGATGTTGCGGCCACAAACCCGGCACCGAGTTCATCGAGTGATCTCTCGCGTTTGAAAGAGTCATTGTCGAAACTGACTCGCGGCAATTCACCAAAACGAAACCTGAACGACCAAGATGCTTCGCCTGTAAAAGACAACCAAGCTGCAATCGATTCGATGCAACCGACTTACAAAAGATCCGTTGTAAGGCTGGCGACCGTTCCGGATAAACTGGTTATCGGCGAAACAAAAATCAAATCGATTCGAGACTCAGAAAAGATCGCTGACACGCAGCTCGAAACGGTCAAGGTTGTGAAAGTTATTGCTGAAGATTTATCGAGCCGTCGTGGCAATTAAACAAGGCGCAATTAAACAAGGCGCAATTAAAAAGCAATTCCTAATTGATTCCATTCAAATTTAACATCGAACTTGACTCATCAGATGGACGTCATATCGACTCGTTCACCGCCACTCCTTCACCGGCACTCCTGTCTTCGGCCAGCCGCTCTTGAACCTGGATTACATTCTCCAATACTTCGGCTAAACGTCGCTGCCCGAGGATTACCGTCGCGTGGGATGGATCATCCACTTGATGATCAAGTCCAAATTCAATCGAATTCACTCTTTTCAAAACCTGGGAAAGTATCTCGTTTTGCGAGGCGATATCGTTACCAAGTTTTCGAAAATCAACATCTTCGTCGGTGGCTTGAACGATCAGTTCTTTGCATTTCTCTACGATTGAATTTTCCATCGAATCCTTGACCAAACGAATAAGAAGCGATGTCGCACTAATCCAAAATTTGCGACGCCGCCATTGACGGTGCCGAGATCAACGCAAGTAATCCAGAATGTTCTGGCTCAATATGGTCGACGACGTTGCGTAAGTGTATTCAAGTAAGTTCTGCTCTTGCTGAAGCTGCAAAACGACATCGGTCAAATCTGCATTTTCAACATCATCAATGATCTGGCTGACTTCCAGGTTGTAAGCACGATTTCGATCCCGCAGTGCCACGATCGATTCGAGCGAAACCGATTGCTCTCCGACGACATCCAGAATCTGTGTGGCATGCCGTTCAATGTCACCGTCTCGACGAATGATTGCCTCGTCCCATTCATCACCAACTAGGCCGCGAGTGTTTCGCAGATCGTCTCGAAGTTGCACAAGCGCCGAGAAGAGATCACTCGTCCCCTGATACTCGATCGACTCCGTTCCTACCCTGGTGATTTCGGATGAATCAACGTTGGTGACGGTTTGATCAGTCGAATTAGAAATGATTTGGTTATTTGAAAAGTCGATGGGTGTCGTGGTGCTTCCACCGTCAGTTGAAATCGTACCATCGGCAGTCAAATCAATATCACCATTGAAACCGGCGGTAATATTCTGCGTATCGACGTAAACAACTTCGCCCGTTGGACCTTCGATTCTGAGATTAACGTCCGATGCATTCCAAGGATATTCCAATCCACCGTTAAGCTGAATGGTTCCCGATGTTCCCGTTCCGCTCTGGTCAACTATCGTCAGATTGTGAGTCCCGACAGCCCCGATAATCGTATCTCGAGCTGCCGAGTCTGTGCCTGCAGCAACGCCTGAACCTCCGATGTAGTTTGTCGCGGTGTGTGTCACTTGCAGCGTTCCCTGATCCGCAGCATTATCGGTACCCGGCCCTGGCTTTGCCCCAGTAGAACCGATGTAGACTGATGTCGCACGATTGGTTGAACCGAAAACTTCACTTCCGTTTTTTAATGATTCAATCCGCACGTTTTCGCTTACGTCGACTTCAAATGAACGCTGGCTCCCGTTGTAAATGTATGGCGGCAAATCACCGTTGGGGTTTTTCACAAAAGGAATGACCTTGTCTGTCTGGCCCGAGTATTGGTATCGACCACCATCGGTCGAGTTCCCGAGGCTCACCAATCGTCCTAAAAGGTGATCTACCTCGTTTGCAAGTACGGACAGTTCATCCGGATCGGCTTGACGAGCATCCAGACCGATTCGCTGGGCCGCTCGCGTGACTTGATGAGCCTCCGTCAAGTTCGAAACACTGAGGTTCAAGGTATGCTCCGTTTCGTCCATGACGACTTTGTCGGAGTCAAGTTTGTTTGTTGTCCGCTTCAACGAAAACAATCGTTGTGCCGCCAACGGATCGTCCGAAGAGCGAGAATGTTTCAAGCCTGTGCTCGCCTGAAATTGCAAAAAGCTCAGGTTACTGCTGCGAACTTGCGCATAATAACGAACCTGATCAGATAGAAAATTGGATGTATTACGGATACTCATTTTGGTTTTGCCTTAACGCAGGATGTTAAAAAGTTCGGACAAAACCTGGTCCATCGTAGAGATGACGCGAACTGATGCCTCATAGGCTTTTTGATATTGCAGAAGAAAAACCATTTCTTCATTTGGATCGACCCCCGAGATGGAATCGATCTCTTGTGATAGTTGATTACCAATTAGTTCGAAATTCGTTTGTTCGCCGGTTAACTGGCTGACTTCTACAGCGATATCGACGGTGATTTGTTCGACTGATTCCTCCAACGTCGATGTGCCATTGTTGGAAACTGATGCAGTCCTAAGAGCAGCAAAGCGATCGATGACTCCTGCATTTCCAGCATCACCGTTCCGACTTAACGCCAAACGGGATGGATCATCGAGCACCTCATGACTGACCTCGATGGTTTTGGCATCAGTCCCGGAAAACAATGAGTTAATGCCTATCGCAGCGAGAACTCCAGTTTCATCCGCCGATTGAATGGTCGGTACAGAAAAATTCTCCGTGTCGACAATCGTTCCGGATTGAAGCGAGAGTTTCACTCCGTCGCCAATCTCAATATCCGAACCGGGCTCGTATCCCCGTCCAATGTCAAAGTTCCCAACAAGACCACCCGTTGAGTCGGTGACCTGAACGCTCAAGCCATCGGTGACCCCCACCGTTCCGGAGCCACCGAAGGTGAATGTGAAATCATCATTTTCCGATCCTGTATAATCACCAGAGACCGCAGGCACGGACGATCCCGTCAGTCCGCTTGAATCCAGCGTGGTTGGAAACCGCCCTGCAAAGTCAAATTTATGACCATTGATTCCATACAGGCTGATCGATTGGTTGTTATTCGAAAAGGTTGCTCCGAGATTCGCAATGCTGTTAAACGCGGCCGCGAAGTCGTCTAAACTCTGCGTCGCCGGGTCGAAAGACATCTCGTGCAAGTCGCGTTCACCGGTTGCCGTATCGGTCACCGACACAAAAACGGATCCAGCTTGAAGTGGTCCAAGCGAGGTCGCTTGATCCAGTGGTAGACTTGCGTCGGAAACAGGTCGGTTCGAAGCAAGTATTTCAAACTCGCCGGAAAGCGGCAAACCCGTCGAGTGAATTTTATCAAACTGAAAAATCAAATCTTTAGCGAAAGAATCGAGGCGCCCCTTCACGTCGGTCAGTTGATTTTTCTGAAGCTGCTGCAATCCGGCCAATCGCCCACCCGCAAATTCCATCTCTTTGTCGCTGCCGGCCAAAGCGAACGTCGCTGGCTCATGCGACCTGCTCGTTTTCTCCAGTTTGATTTCAGCCGACTCCGAGTAGTACTGCCCTCCAAACAACGAAAACCCGAATCCACCGTTCTTTGATTCAACAACACTGACGTCAACAACCTCGGAAATTTGACTTACTTTTTGATGGAGCTGGTCGAGCATGTTATTCGGATTCCGCCCAAGCAACTGCTCACGACGAATTTTCTCGTTCAGTTCGGTTGCTTCATTGAAGAAACGATTCACCTCATCCAAATCGGCATCGATTTGCCGCTCAACATCACGCTCCACTTGAGTCAATCGCGACGAAATCGTGTTGATTTCATTCGTCAACGATTGCAGCCGCTCAATTGCGATCAGTCGCTTACTCGAGTTGTCCGGTCCGGTGCTAAGACTTCGCAGATCGGCATAGAAATTGTTCAACTTGGTATGGATTGACCCTTCACCCGCTCCCAGAATCGTCTCAATTTGACGCGAAACAACCAGCTGCTGATCTACCGACGCTCGAAGTGAATTATTTTCCAACAGCGAGCCTTCGATGATGCTGTTGAACTGTCGGTAGACTCCTTTGATGTCAACGCCTGAGCCAATCAAATGCCCACCTACATTGACATCGGCACGGGCGCCAAACTGCACCTGTTGTCGGTGATAACCGGGCGTTCCGGCATTCGCAATGTTATTCGCGACAGTATTTAATGCCGCTTGATTTGCTCGAAGCGCCGTGATGCTGGATGAGAATGAAAGCATAATTGCAACGAATAGTTAATTTGGTCGGTGGAATCTGAATCAAATGACTCGCGAAGTAGAACTTGTAACTTCGGCTGAAACCACCCTTCTTAATTCGAAACGGTGATCGGAATTTTCACGGCTGACTTTTGCAACAATCCTTTTGACGAGTAAGTTTTGCATTCGCTTGCAGCCTGTCCGGTGGCCCCCAAAATCAAACGTTGAAAAACGTCGATATTATGTTGAAGCAAAACCGCATTGGTCTGGTTTAACGCCTTGATTTGTTCAATTAAATCTTCAATCTTTTCGCGAATCATTCCGATTTCTTTCGCGACCTCGGCAGGAAGATGATCTTCCAGCGATTTGATGGAGGTTGCATCGACCTGCCGCCCAATTGCAATCGCAATATCTTGCCGCAACGTATCCCGCGTTTCACGCATGGCTTCGGCCGCTGATTCAATGCCAACCTGCTCTGATTTCAACGCAGCTATCATTTCATCATCGTGGCTTCCAAGGCTGTCACGAATTCGTTGGCTAACGTTTACAAACTTTCCGAGCACTTCCGATTCCGCATTGAGATGCGTGATGCAGCGTTGACCGAGTTCAGTAATTACGTTTATATCAATCATAATGTCATTCCGGCTTGTTTAGTGTACGCCTCAACAGCCT
>CAJQQR010000205.1 GCA_905480545.1 uncultured Pirellulaceae bacterium | reverse complement strand
ATTGCGGGAACCGCAAAATACCCATTCAAAGCAAATGGATACAACGTTGCCATCGATTTTCACGCAAATTACAAATATCAAAACGGTGTCGAAATGAGTGTATCGGATACCGGAAGGAACGGAATCATGTTCACCGGTGACAAGGGCCGAATATTCGTCAACCGTGGCACCATCTCTGGAAAAGCAGTCGAGGACCTCAAGTCCAATCCTCTAAAGCGTGAACAGTTTAACGTCTACAGCGGCGACAACTCTGCCAGACCTGAGCGTGCTGGAAAACTTGATGCAATAATCAATCACATGGGCAACTTCTTCGATTGTATCGAGTCTCGGGATCTGCCAATCTCGGATTTGGAAAGCCAACATCGGTCCGTATCAACTTGTCATCTCGGTAACATCGCAATGAAACTTGGCCGAACGCTTAAATGGAATCCAACCACCGAGAATTTCGACGGTGACACGGCAGCCAACGCACTGTTATCGAGGGAACAACGTGCAGGATTCGAGGTCAGTTAGTTGTAATGAAAAAGTTTGATACCAACCGAATCGGCTAACGATTACCGAGTTGTTATCCAGTTTCAATTTGAGTGTGCTGAAATTTCGTCGTCGACGTTGAAACGATCACCAATTCATTGGTCTTGAGTCGGCGTCAACATCGGTTTTTCGAGGTGTCCGCTTTGTTGTAGACACAACGTTGTAATTGCAACGTTGTAATTCTAACGTCGGCAAGCGCGCGATGTTCCGGGACAGACCTTCATATGCTTTTGAAAGTCACGGTATTGGGCCTGTCGTGGCTCTTTAAAACCAATCCGGTTTCGTAAACGGTAAACGATTTCCCAGTAAGTTCGCATTTCAGGCACGGACCGTTCAACTACTGCATTTTGACGCGTCATAATATGCTGCCTAAAAAATTTTCACAGTGATCATCATTGTGAAACAGTCTTTAGGCGATGCACCCAATCCATGCTGCTGATCTTCAGAGTTTTGGTTTATCGCACCCCTGAGCTAATTCACGTCGTACTGAATCACACACTCAGAATAACTTCGCCTTAGTTCGATTCCATGCATGAACCAACTCAACCAACAATGACCGGATCAAATTGGGGCGTAATGACCTCGATAATAGAAAATGTTTGAGTTGAATGGACCCAAGCATGGGTTCGATGATCACCGGTGATCCGATAACAAAAATCGGGAAAAGCTCACCCACCGATGTTGTTTTGGGCAATTGTTCAGCGGCAATCCAACAACTGTCGTCGCAATTGAGACAAAAGCGAGCCGTCACTTGCGATAATTCCACGCCCCATTGGTTTCATTTTTTATTTCGTCGTCAGATGTAATTTCATCCTCTGGACCGTTAAGATGAGTCTTCAAATTCAAGAACCTCCTGACGAAATGGACAAACAGTAACGTCATGATCCATCGTAGAAAATTCGTTTCGCGACTTGCTTACTCGGCTGCTGGTTTGGCATCATCGACTGCAATTCTCGCCCAGGCATCCAGCACGACTTCGATTCGACCTGACGACTCATCCAAAAACCTACAGAGTCCGTCTACTTTTAAACCGAAGTACATTCTCGGCTCCTGTATGTATGGCTATACGAAACTCAAAGAAATCCTACCAGAAGTTGCAAAGGTTGGTGCAACGGCGATTGATATCTGGCCGAAAGTCCATGGCGATCAACGCGAACAACTGGATGCGTTAGGCGAAGAACAATTCAAACAATTGATCAAGCAAAACGGAGTTTCGCTGGGATGCATCACACAATACAAACTTGGTCCATTCGGACTCAAGGCAGAAATAAAACTGGCAAAGCGACTCGGCTGCAAAACAATTGTAACGGGCGGCAGCGGTCCAAAAAATCTCAAAGGAAATGAACTGCGTTCGGCCGTCAAAACATTTACTGAGCGAATGAAACCGCACCTCGAAATCGCTGAGGCAAACAACGTAACGATTGCGATTGAAAACCATGGCAACAATTTAATACAGTCACCCGATTCGATGAAATGGCTGATTGAATTTGCACCTGAAAGTCTCGGAATCGCGTTCGCACCTTATCACTTGCCTCAGGACGAAGCAGCGATTGCCGGTTTAATCAGTGAATTAGGAAATCGGATCAAGATGTTCTACGCTTGGCAGCACGGAATGGGCTGCATGAAGAAACTTCCAAAAGCACAGGAACTGCTTCAATTGCCCGGTCGCGGTGAACTGGATTTTCAGCCGTTGCTCGAAGCACTTGCAAAAATCAAATATGATGGTTGGTTCGAAATATTCATGCACCCGGTTCCCCGCGGGATACCAATTCTGGAAACCACCCAAAACGTAACTTCGGAAATCAACAGATCACGCGATTACATTTCACGTTGTATTCAATCAATGGCAAAATAGATCTCATGAATGGACTTCCGAATCTGAACTCAACCCAACATTTCTGAAATCGATTAGAACGTCTGAACCTAAAATCGACGTTTCATCAATTTTGATTTACTAAACCGATCTATCAAATTTTAAATCAGCTCATGGAAAAAGTTCTAATTGTCATTGGCGACGCATCGGAAACGCTTGACACTATGTATCCTTTCTACCGATTACAAGAGGCAGGATTTCAACCCGTAGTTACGGCGCCCGAAAAACGGCGTTACCAAATGGTGATGCATGAGGTAAAACCAGGTTGGACCATCACCAAGGAATGGGAAGGCTATACAATCGATTGCGATGTTCCGTTTTGCGAAGTCATTCCAGACGACTACCTTGGGATCATGTTCTCGGGTGGTCGCGCCCCGGAGTACATTCGATACGACGAACATCTTGTAAAAATGACTAAGCATTTCTTTGCAGAAAACAAACCGATCGCCAGCGTATGTCATGGGGTCGAAATTCCCGCTTATGCAGATTGTGTTCGCGGCAGAAAGATGGCGACGGTTCCCAAATGCAAGTTTGACTTGGAAGTCTGCGGTGGAACGTTTGTTGACCAAGCATGCGTGATTGATGGTAATCTTGTGAGCGGGAGAACTTTCCATGACAACGGTTTTTACGTCGGTCCATGGATAGAGTTGCTTCAGTCAGCCGCTGAAAAGAAGGGTAAGTAATCCAAATATGGATCCAAAGTTCATCCTCGCTTTTCTTGCCTTTCTGCCCATATTGATTGTCGGATTTCTTCTTGTTGGTCTTCGAATTCCCGCAAGTCGCGCTATGCCGGCAGCATTTATATCCGTTGTGCTAATTGCGGCGTTTGTTTGGAAGGTACCCTATGTTCAAATCAGTGCAGCTACCGTCAATGGATTGGTCATTGCCGTTACACTGCTGTTTATCATCTTCGGTGCGATACTCCTTCTCGAAACATTAAGAGCGAGCGGCGGCCTGAAAACAATTCGTGATGGATTTACTTCCATATCACCCGATCGTCGCATTCAAGTCATCATTATCGCTTGGCTGTTCGGTTCATTTATAGAAGGTGCTGCCGGCTTCGGAACACCTGCTGCTGTCGCGGTTCCGCTTTTGGTCGGATTGAGATTCCCGCCGCTTGCTGCGGTTGTTGCAGGAATGATGATTCAGTGCACGCCCGTTTCGTTTGGTGCCTTAGGGACGCCCATTCTCGTCGGCGTTTCAAAAGGCCTTGCAGGTGATCCTTCGGTGATTGAATATGCGAAATCGATTGGTCACGAGGTGATCGACAACCAATTGCCCACATCTTTTTTTGCAATGCTCGGAACGAAGGTCGCAATCATGCATGCGATCATGGGGACCTTAGTCCCACTATTTGTAGTTGCAACGATGACACGATTTTTTGGCGAGAAAAAATCATTCGGTGAGGGATTGAAAATCTGGAAGTTCGCGATCTTTGCCTCGTTAGCGATGACCATTCCATATGTATTGGTCGCGATTTTTCTGGGTCCAGAATTTCCTTCACTGATCGGTGGCTTGGTCGGTTTGATGATCGTTACCACGGCAGCCCGATTTGAATTCCTTGTTCCAACTCAAAACCACTGGGAGTTCCCAAGTGAGAACAAATGGGATTCCGAATGGATGGGTTGCACAAACGATGATGAAGGCGTGGATCGCGGTGCGTCCAAGGATTCCAAGATACCCCTCAAAATAAACCCATTGATGGCTTGGTTGCCGTACATTTTAGTCGCGGTCTTGTTGGTCGCCACACGACTTCCGGAACTGGGGATCAAACCTCTTGTTCAGAAAATCGGTGCAATTGAAGTCAAAAACCTGTTCGGAACAGAGAACATTCATATCAAGGTCCAGCCGCTTTACCTACCTGGTTCCATATTTATTGCCGTGTCGCTCGTTACGTTTCTTCTACACCGTATCCGACCGGTTGCTTATAAAGCGGCTTGGATAAGAACCATCAAAACAACCACATCAGCTTCATTTGCGTTGATTTTCACCGTACCACTTGTTCAAGTCTTCATTCATACCGACGGCGGTTCCGCTGGTTACGAAAAAATGCCGATCGCATTAGCAGAGGGCATTTCGGCCCTAGCAGGACCAGCCTGGCCGCTGTTTTCGCCGCTTGTGGGTGGATTTGGCGCGTTTGTTGCCGGAAGCAACACCATTAGCAACATGATGTTTTCTCTTTTCCAATTCGGCGTCGGAGAACAAATTGGCGTTGATCCATCCTGGATCGTCGCTTCGCAGGCCGTCGGCGGCGCTGCCGGAAATACAATTTGCGTTCACAACGTCGTTGCGGCGTCAGCTGTCGCCGGAATTTACGGCAGAGAGGGACAGATCATACGAAAGACGTTGCCTCTGTTTTTGTATTATGCGATCGGTGCTGGAATAATCTGCTGGTTGATCGTTACGTTCGGATAAAACAGAATCTTGATCCGCGTCCCCAGTCATCCATTTTCAATGCCATCGGTTAGCTTTTTGCCAATTTATTTTTTGGCATACTACCTAGATGCTAATCCGGAACTGAAGCGGTGTTGGTTTGCATAATCACCATTTCGTGATATCTTCCGCCTAGTTCCATCAGGGAATGATGCGTACCGATTTCAGTGATTTTCCCGTCTTCTAAAACCACAATTCGATCGGCACCGGCAATGGTACTGAGTCGGTGGGCAATGACGAAGCAAGTTCGGTTTTTCATCAACGTGGCCATACTCGATTGAATTAGTTTTTCGCTTTCAGTGTCGAGGTTACTGGTCGCTTCATCCAGAATCAAAATTTTGGGATTGGCCAAAACGGCGCGAGCAATTGCTAAACGCTGACGCTGTCCCCCACTCAGTTTCACGCCACGTTCTCCGATGATCGTGTCATAGCCCTGCGGCAACTTATCGATAAATTCTGCCGCATTAGCGATCTGCGCAGCCGTGCTGATTTCGGCATCGGTTGCGTTACGATTTGCATAACCAATGTTTTCAGCGATTGTTCCATCAAAGAGGAACACATCCTGCTCGACAATTCCAGTCAATCGCCGATAGCTTTCAACTTCGTATTCGATCAAGTCGGTTCCATCTACCAACACGGCTCCGCTAGTTGGGTCATAGAAGCGGGCAACGAGGTTGCAGATCGTCGTCTTTCCCGCGCCGCTCGGACCGACCAAAGCAATTGTTTCACCTGGCTCAGCACGCAAGTTCACGTCCTTCAGCGCGAAACCATCTACGCCTGGGTAACTGTAGCTGACATCTTTTAGTTCGACCGAACCAATGAATTTCGTTCGCTTAATGTCACGTGTTTCAAGTGCGCTTTCCATTTCCAACGGTTCGTCTAACAAATCCAAAACTCGATCAAGTCCAGAAATACTGTTCTGAAATGCAGCCGCGCTCTGAGCGAGCGTCGCAAGTGGAGCCAATAGCATCAGCATATAAACAAGAAACATCATCAGCTCGCCCAACGTGAGCTGGCCTTGGAGGACTTGCCACCCGCCGTAGACCAATAAACCCGCCGTTGCCAGTGGAATGACCGTTTCCCAAACGACCTCAATCGCGCGTGACCACCACCACGCGTAGAGTTCCTGACGTCCCATGACATGATTCCCTCGCATGATGCGATTGGTTTCAGCATGTTGACGGCCGAAGGCGCGGACGACCCTTATACCGCCGAATGACTCGGTTGTTAGAGAATCTACCTCCTCCCGTTGAGCTCGTACACGCCGAAACTGCGGTCGAATGCGGTTGATCCAGGTTCGGTGTGTCAGATAAACCAAAGGCACGATTCCAATCGCTCCAATCAATAAACGCCAATCAACCCAGGCGAGAATAAGAAGGCTGCCAACCAGTTGAATGACCGCACGCCACGGATTGTATAACATGCCAAAAACAAGGTCGCCAACACTACCGGCATCCTGACGCAAGATGCTGGCGGCTCCACCAGACTTCAATTCCTGAATGCGGTGCAAAGGCAATCGGGAAGCGTGCTCAAAGACCCGCTTGCGTATCGACATTTGCAGCAACTTGGTTACACGAGTGGCGTGCCATCGTCCCCAGATGTGCAAAAACAATTTCACGAGCGAGATGACCAGCACGACGCCAACGATTAACAACAATAAGGGCCATGACTGCCGCGGCACCCACTTTGGGAACACTGCCGGAAGTGGTTGTTTTGTCAAAACATAATCGACAACAAGCTTGACTGCAGCCGGAGGAATCAACGCAAGGATCGTGGCGATCGTCAGTGTTGTCATCGAAAAAAGAATTGAACTTCGATGGCCACGAAGCATGCTCAGGAATTCACGAACAAGAGTCCAACTCGACCGTTCCCGCTGCGCTTTCCGTTGGCGTTTTTTATCAGATGAATCCGGGTCGGTGCCTGTTGCTTTATCACGTTTGTGGAATTCCTGTTTGTAATCTTCAAATCGCTGGCGGCTGGACTGAGGATGTTTACTCATTGACTATTGGTTTCTTCGCAGATTAATTGTTAACCACCCATACTACCCGCAATCCCGTAACGATTTCAGCGGCTATGAAATTTAGATCCCTATCCGGATGTCCTATTCCGCCGATGCAGCACTCCGATTGGATGCTGAAACCAATAGACTACGATAGATAGACCCCTCACCCTTGATCGTCTGCAGAGACGCCAGCAAAACGTGTCAGCGGTTTCAAGAGGATTAGCTGCAACAGTACAAAGAACTGTCTCACTTATGTTCCAACGTCACCATAGCCTCGGCAAAGGCTTTTCCGATCAATGCCATCGTTTTGGCGCAGCCTAGGTAATGGTAGCCAGCATTGGAGGCACCACGCTTCCACATGGCCTCTTTCTCAGGTGAAATCATCTTGGCCCGATATTCTTTCATAAAGGCTTTGATCTGCTTGCTGGTCATCGTAGTCTCGCCTTTTGCCAAATATTTGTTTAACAGCACGTCGCCGATCGGGTTTTTTCTGATATGAAAAGGCTGATTCTTGCGGAGATAATAGGCAGCCTTGTTTACTTTTGCCATTTCATCCGCGAGAGCAGACAAAGGCACATCCCAATAGGGTGCAGTTTCTACAGCAGCGACATTTTCTTTGAACTCCGGTAGAAGGGCAGGCGCAACCATGGCTTGCCGAAAATAGTTGGGCTTCTCCTGAATGCCACCCACTCCCATCACACCGATGACAAATGGCATCTCCGGAACACCCAAGTCTTTTCGTACGTCTCGAATGAAATGAGACATCAGCTCGGAGTATAGATCATAACCGCCGGGCTTCTTTCGCTCCGGATAGGTATTGCCATCCACCTTGTCGTTCCAACCCTGAAACCAAACAAAACCGGCGATCTCATAGCCCGCCATTGCGTCGTATTCAGGCATAACCCGTTCGGGGTCTGCAAGCACCTTTTTGACGTGATCGATCATGAGTCGGTAGTAGCGTCCAGCGGCCTTAGCCTTTTCAGTTTTGACCGTTTCAATATCTTTTCCCCGTTTCGTCAGGTTCGCCAGATGCGCCTCGCTGAATTTGTAAGGCCCGGCACTCGGCGAGCGGAAATCGGTGTTCAGACTCTTGCCACCCCATGCGGTCTTGATAATTAGAATCGGGCCGTCATACGCTTTTTCCATCATAAGACCGAACGTCAATTCCGGGCCGATCTTGCCTCCGTCTTCTATCGGGTTGCGTCGAGATCCATAGCCCGCCGTCAACTTGCCGACCCCTTCGCCCAGCGTCCCCCGGTCTGGCGAGCCAGTCAGGTACGAGATCCACACTCGCTCGCACACCACGGGCTTACCATCGGGTCGTTGCATCTGCTTGAGCAACGGCGCGGTATTTGGATCGTCGCCGATGTAATCGAACGTCTCCACCTTTGCGTGCCCCTCCATATTCGACTGGCCTGCCAAGATGTAAACCCGCAGCGGCTTTCCTTCTGTCGCAGCACTGCCAGTGTCTATTGTTAAAAGTAATACTGCGAGAGCCAATAAGGATTTGATCGTGATGTTTTGCATCGTAATATTTTGCATTGTGTCCTCTGTCTATTGAACGCTTGTTTTATCGATGTTGTCCATCAGCTGCCAAGCATGTTGCCCTCAGCGGCTGCTAGTTCCGTTTTGCATCTTGGCTTTCGTCGCTATTGTCGAGGGCCTCTTCAGGTTCGACGCGATACTCCTTTTCACCGTAATGCGGTTTCAACGACCATGTGTCCGTACGAAAAGGAAACGCAGGGAGCTCCTTCCCGTTCATCAAGGTACCCAGCGGCAGATTGGATGAAGCGTACCGTACTGCGACCGGATCAGGCACTTGGTCGCACCAGACTTCCACTCCAGGCCGGTCGCGTCCGCCGACGACTCGGGCCAGGGCGTGATGAAAGACTCGGTCAGTGCCGGCGATGTAAAATCCACGGGCGTCAGCCCGGTCCAAGCGAAGGCCCTCTGCCCCCAGCTTTTCGAAACGTACTACAATTTTATCGTCCACTTTCTCCATTGATTCGTAAACGGGACCGTGCCAGTGAAGCGGCGTCTTGCGTACAGCGTCGGTTACTCCATGAACCGTTGAAAGAGCCCAGCGTGCCGACCGCTCGCCCACGGGATACTTCCTCCCCGGATGGATCGAATCATTACTGTTAGCATCAAAGCTGACAATCAAGCCCGTACCGGGAGTGGCTCGCCAGGTTTTAAACTGAACCTCACGAACAACATTGGTGTGATGGTTCATATCGTAAGTCATCGTTCGCCGAGTGCTCCATCCTGCGATCTGAATGATTCCGAAGGGCAACTGATCATCTTGAAAAAGCTTCCGCCAATCTGCGATAACCGCAGGAAATGTTTCTTGAAAAGGGATCCAGGAATCGCCGAAGGAATTATTCTCGCCTTGATAAAACAACACACCACGAATGCTCATTCCAGCCATGGGCATGATCATCGCATTTAATGCTCCCGCCGGGATGCGTCCCTGCGCAGGATCCTGGTAGCTTCGTGCGTTGGGTTTGCTGGGCGACTTCTCGCCATTGGCTTTGGCAACTGCGGCACGTCTCGCCCATTCCTTCAGGTCGGTTTCAAAGCGATCAGCGGCGCCGTCTTCGCCTCCACCATCAGTCCAGTCGCGACATTTCTGGTCATAGTCGTCTAGGTACGGTCTTGCTGCAGGAAGTGTTTCAAGCGTTTCGCGGGTGACCCAATGCTGGGCCATCGTTCCACCCCAAGCGGCATTGATTAAACCGATTGGCACATTCAGTCGGCGATGGAGGCGCTGGCCGAAAAAGTAAGCTACCCCAAAGCAATCACCTACGGTCTCCGGGTTGCACGTCTCCCATGTTCCGGCGCCATCCTCCTTGGGAAAGTCCCTTTGGGGCGTTGGCAACCCCTCGGGCTTGACACGGATGAAACGGATTTGAGGATACCGGGCACAGGGAATTTCGACGTCGGCATCGCGTGAATTGCGGAGGCGCATTTCCATGTTGCTTTGGCCCCCGCAGACCCAGACATCTCCAATCAGGACGTCAGCCAATGTCAGCGTGCTTTCACCGGTCTTGATCGTCAGTTCCTGACCTTCCGCGTTGGCTTTCATCGCATCCATTGTCACGCGCCATTTGCCATCAGCGACGGCGGTAGCGGACTTTTCTTGCCCAGCAAAAGACACGGTAACTTTTGAATTCTCTTCAGCCCAACCCCACACATGAACCGGTTTGTCCCTTTGGATGACCATATGATCACCGAAGATGTGCGGGAGGCGCAATTCTGTTTCAGCCTGTGCGACATTGCACAAAACAAAGAAGACGCAGATGACACTCAGTAAGTTTTTCATGGCTCGGCTCATTGTTTGTTTTTCATTCTTGCTTCTACTTCTTATTGTCATTCTACCTCTAACCTAACTATCCTGTCCGCCAAGGGTTCCGCAGAATCGATAGCCTTGGGATTAGCCTTCATTGTCCAAATATTATCTTGCGTTTGCATCGGCATCGTATCAAAGGCAGAAAGAGGCTTGCATTCGCTCTCGGACAAATCTGCTGAAATTTGAGTTTTTCAATCTTACATCTCTTCTTCAATTTGTTGTCGGTGCCCTTGAAACTTTCAACGAGCAATCAATGTACTCCTACGATGCCCCAGGGGGGCCAAACGTGATTGCGATTAAAGACCAAGCAAGCATTGAACAGCGAAACAAAAGCCAGATCCATTGCAGTGTTTCGGCATCGATCGAATTGGGTGATTCAAGAAGCCGCAAAAACGGCGTTGCGAAAGTTTTCTTTCGATCCACCATTCTACCAAAAAGTCTTCAGCTAAACGCTTACGTTTGCGGGTAACTTTTGACATTTAGACGCTAATGGGTAGAACCGGTTAACACTCAGTGCAGCAGCTTTCAAATGAAAAAGGGAAATGGGAACCGCGTTATCCTCGCTGCCTCGACTCTGTCCATCATTGTCTATCACGAATGACACGCATTTGTCAGTACTCGGTTCCATGACGCAACGACTAACTGCTTGCGCGAAATGCGCCGACAATCCGAGCACTTGGCGTATTTGCGTTCGATTAAACGCCTGCTGCCTAATGACGCCGTTCCTGATTTTCGCTGCAATTGACTGCAGAATTTGTTGGTAAGACAATGGTACTGCAATTAGTCTCGGCTTCTCGCATCGACCAGGCCGCCTAACTGTCGGGCCCCATTTGTGTTTTTATTGTCAAATGGTGAACGGTCGAACCCAAGTAAACTTAGCCGACCGATCACGCGATGCAAATTAAAGGATTCACCATGATTCATTTTCTTACCATGATACAGGCCGAAGGTCGCTG
This sequence comes from uncultured Pirellulaceae bacterium, assembly GCA_905480545.1. Taxonomy (GTDB): domain Bacteria; phylum Planctomycetota; class Planctomycetia; order Pirellulales; family Pirellulaceae; genus JABAAE01. The sequence goes on along the minus strand of CAJQQR010000205.1, from coordinate 43 downwards.
GTCTCGATTGCATCGTCTTTTTAACGCAATGACAATACGGGCA
>CAJQQR010000204.1 GCA_905480545.1 uncultured Pirellulaceae bacterium | reverse complement strand
TCTCTTCATTTCTTCTGCGAATTTATTATTCGCTTCTTCACGCTTCAACTTTTGCTCGTCAGTAAAGTCGAGATCTTTCACGATGGGCAAATTCAGCATGTTGGAACATCCGATTTCTTCAAGATCTTGAGCGACGCAGTCACTGATCGGCATCACGCCGCCAATCACAATTGCGACGCCCCAAAACATTCCTCGGTACATTTCAGTTCCCCTTAACAAAAACCGTTGAGTGCTCCACTTCAAACCTACGGTAAAATCCGAATCTTTACGTCTTTAAAGTCAATTGGCGAACCCTCGGATTCAAGACAAAGGTAACCGGTCCTTGGCGAGATATCAGTGCCACCTGAGACTTCTTCACCATTAACCCACAACCGGACTTCGCCATTAATCGCGCGAACGTAATAGTGATTCCACTGTCCGACACCCTTGCTCAAATTCTTGGTTGGGAAGCTGCGTTTTCCATTGGGAGCGACCGGAGCAAATGGAGTGAACTTCACCGCGCCAACCGGGAAGACATCGCCATGGCAGGTGAACCAGTCTGCTTTTCGCTTTCCACCTTGTTCGTAAGCTTCCTTGTAACCGAGATCGAGTACTTGAACTTCAACGCCTTGAGGAAGTCCCGGGCCTTTTAATTTTTCGAGCGAAGATGGAATGGTCCAAACAAAGATTCCAGAATTGCCCGCCTTCTTCAAGTGACGCCACTGACAAACCAGCTCAAAATTCGTGTACTGTTGTTTCGTTCGCATCACACTGACTGGTTTACCGGTGCATTGAATCATGTTGTCCTTGAACGTCCACGTGTCGTCGGCGCTGTTGACTTTGGTGAAGTCATCTTTGGAGAGCGATTTCCAGCCTGGACCCGATGTGGCGACCAGTTTCGATGCGTCGTTGCCCGTTTTTAAACTCGAGGCGTCAGCCGTTTCCTGTGCATTCGCATTGAATGAAAAGAGCGAGGCAATGATAAGCGTAAGGACTGTGGATAAACGGATCAGCATGGAGAGAACGCCTGAATGGAGAAGATGGTAGGTGATTTTGACTAAAGCATCATCATAGGCTCTTTTGGAGGTTGCTTCAAATTGCAAATTCTATCGTATCGGAGAATAAACAGTGAATGCTTTGTGAGTGTCGAACAGATCACCGGAAAACGTGCGATGAGTGACAACCGTCTTGTCGCAAAATGATTGCAGCAGTGTTAAGCTACTGCGTTGTTGACGCAGTCGTCGTGGTCACTTTTTTTCTGAATCAACTATGAACATTAATTCGCCCCGTTTAAGTCTTCAGTTCTCGATGTGCATTTTTTTCGCAAACTTACTTGTGACGTTTTGTTTTGCGGCACACGCGATGTGTCAGGAGATTGGGAAACCTGTTGAAAAAAGCGCGAGTTTTGTCGTGGACATTCAGGTTGCCAAGTTGCTTTCGAACAAAACAATTCAACCATTAATCGAAGGCCTGAGCCGGTCCGTTCGCGGCAAGCAATTCGACGCCGAACGCTTTCGAACAATGAAGCAACTTCGCTTTATCGCTAGTGGAGACGGTATTTTCGGCAATAGCCAGCAGTTCGTCGCACGGTGCACCTTTAACGACGCCGATGCTGCCGTCCTATTTGCGAAAAACGCAATGGATGAATCCACGGTAACCGAAACCGACAACGGATGGACGATTTTGAGAGAGCGAGCAAACGATGGGAAAATGGTGCGGTACAAGAATGGATTTTTGGAGATTGGAACGAACGACTATTGCACCGCCTCCGATGAATCACTTCTTTCAGTAGAACTGCAAGCGGCCTTGGCGAAAATGGACGAGTCTGCGGTATTTCGCGTCGCGATAGAATCGCAAGTCCTTGCGAGATCGCTCGAACAAGTGTCGAACGAACTTGGCTATCCCGATGCAGCAGTGGGAACCATGTTCGACCGAGCCTTTCTCTTCAACGATGAATCGATCCTGCTTTATTGCCTGCACTGCCTGAAAGAGCTTTCAACGATTTCGATTCAGGCCGATATGGATTCGGAGCAACTTGTAAAGCTGGTGATCAAACCGATGTCAGGAAAAGGCGAGATCACGAAGGCGAAAGTTGACGTACTGTTCGGCTTTTTTATGATGCATTGCAAACTGCCATTAAATTATTTCAAAGAAAATAATCCGCCTGCGGCCGAGGCCATAGAACAAGTGTTAGCCGGGATCAAGACCGTGGATGAAGGTGATTCAATTTCGTTGACCATTGAGACACCAAACGATTTTTCACAAAAGATGGTAGAAATTGCCAAGTCAGTTGCATCGAGCTTTTCTGAAAAAAAGAATTTAAATCTATTTAAACAGGTCGCATTGAGTGTCCATAATTACCACGATGCCATGCGGAGATTACCTTTTCATTCCGATAAAACGCAGAAATTAAGTCGTGATTTAAGTTGGCGAGTCAAACTACTTCCCTATTTGGAAGAGAGCGGACTGTATCGTCGTATGCAACTCGATAAATCGTGGGACGCGATGGAAAATCGCTTCGCCATTGATGAAGGGGCGCAACTGTTTACGTTGAGCAATGCCTCAATGATCTGCGGGATAGAATGTGATCCGCCAGCGAAGAGTTTTGGGACCATTACCGATGGCTTATCAAACACGATTATGTTGATTGAGAATCGCCGGGCATCCATGACTCCATGGACCAAACCCAATGATCTGACGATCGACCAAGCGGTCAAACTTGTGAAGGCGATTCGTCCTGGAAAGTACTTATGGATCGCAATGTATGACGGAATGGTTTGGAAGTTGCCGAATATCGAAAAGCTGGGACTAACGGATGAAGACATCCGAGACGCGTTTGACCCTCGTGACGGAAACGTTTCGAGACTTGTTGATTCATTGGAGCGAATCAACTCTCCTGTCCCCGCGCCGAAACTAGGGCGTCCCCGACGATTTGAAGAAAAAATAGAATTCGAAAACGATGCGAGGCCTCGCGAATTCAAACCAGATTTTGAACGCGAACTAGATGATAAAACCATGTAGTCCTACCGCGATCCGAGTTGTTGCAGGTGGAAACTGCCACTGATACGCGATTCAACAAGCATGACTTGTGATCTAATCGACGTATCAAAACGCGGATCAAAGCAACAAATTGACGAGACTTAATACTGAATTCAACCGATAGATTCTGTAGAGCGAAATACTGATGAAATCACTTCGACTATCACTTTGGTTGCTCGTTTGTTTAGCGGCTAACCCTATATTTGCAGTGGCACAAGACGATATTTTCGACAGCTCGGTGCCCGCGTCTAAACAGGCGATGTTATTGGTCGACATCGCGGTAAGTGATGCGTTGAGTGATCCGTTCATTGGCCCCGTGTTTGGTGTTTTGGATATGTCCAATCTTGGCCCACCAATTGAATTGGACGACTACAAGACGATTGAGCGTCTAACCGTTTTCGTCGGCAATCCCGATTTGCGAACGGGCGATTCGCAATTCGTTTCCAGGATACGTTTCAAGGACGATACCGACGTTAACGCAATTGTAAAGAAGATTTTCCCTATTGACGCTGATGAGCGGACTGAAGATGGCTGGACGGTGTTGGATTCCGGTCGACGGTGGCCGGAAATCATTCGCTATAAAGATAGGACTTTCGAATTTGGAACGAGTTTGTTCACCTACTCGTCCAGCCGTGCGATCGCATCGAAAGAACTAATTGCACAGTTTGGAAGAATGGACAAAGTTGCATTGGCTCGAGTTGTATTTGATGCAAAAGTTTTGAACGGTTTTGTTGAATCGTTGATTTCGCAGGAAAATCTTGAGGCGGATGCAGTCTACCAGATGTTTGAATGGGGAAACTTCATCAACGAATCCTCCATTGCAGTTTACTCAGCGACTCTCTTAAAAGAAATTTCAACCATCAGCTTGTCCATTGATCCGACCTCAGAGACGTTAGCGAAGCTATCGATCAATGCTGCATCGGGCAAGGAGTCAGTCGTGCATTCCAAAGCGATGGTGTTGTACGATTTTCTGAAATTTCATTTGCAGCTGCCCGCAAAAATCCTGAAGCAAAAGGGAGGTCCACTTGGCGATCTGTTGGAATCTACGATCGAAGGCATGTCGATCAGTCGCATTGAAGGCTCAAGCGTTGTAACGCTTGCGAGGCCGGAAAATTTGGGCAAGTCTATTGTGAAGATGATGGCAGGCGTTCAATTGGGTGCGAAGGAAACGCAGGACAGGAACACAATGATGCAGGTTGGATTGGCGCTGCACAACTACCATGATGTTTATCGAAAGTTTCCGTTCGCCCACCCAGACGTTAAAGAAGATGCCCGTGGTATCAATAAAGACCTGAGCTGGCGCGTTAAAATCCTCCCCTTCTGCGAGTGGCAAAACGAATACGACAGAATGGATTTGTCAAAGGGTTGGGATGCTGAGGAAAACCAGTTCGTGGTGGCAGCTGCGAAAAAGCAGTTTCTGTTGAGCCGTGGTTCGATGGTTTGCGGGATCATTGCTGCCAGGCCGTCAAGCCAGATTCGAACGATTCTTGACGGCACGTCAAACACGATCATGTTGATCGAGAATCCCAATGCGGCAATGACCGCGTGGAGCAAACCACTTGATTTAAAAATTGATGACGCAGTAAAACTTGTAAAAGGAGTAAAAAAAGGCGACTTCCTTTGGGTCACCATGTTTGACGGTAGCGTATTGCGAATGCCGAGCATGATGGATAGTGGTGCTACGGAAGAACAAATCAGGCATCTTATGGATCCGAGAGACGGCAACGTCATCAACACCGATATATTGCAAGAGGCGCGGCGGAGTCTGCTTCCCGGATTGCCGGGACGGAGATATCGGGAGCGGGTGGAAACGGCAAAAGATGCAGCGGACTTCGGTGCATCGATACCAACTGAAGCGGCGGAGAAACTAAAAGAGGCCGTTGAAAAAGCCGCGGACGAATCCAAGGAATTAATTGATTAAATAATTTCATATTGAGCAGGAAGAACTAAATTGAATCGGATATTTTTCAAGGCGATTGCGCTGTGCGTCGTTTCGGTTTTTTGGGGTTGTGGCGGGACAGATCCCGCGACGGAAGAAAAAAATACGAAATCAGATGAGAGCAAGGTAGCAAGCACGGGGCGACCGGATAGAAGAAAAGATGGTCCGTCATCCAGACAGTCAAAACGCATCGATCAGAATACAGCCAAGCAGGTTGGTGAAGTAGGAACGGCCTCAAGTTTGGACGATGCGAGAAAAATGAAAAGCATCGGTTTGGCCCTTCATAGCTACATGGCGAAGAATAAAGCGTTTCCGTTTTCAACCATGGCCAAGGGAATTCCAAAACGACATCCGGAACTTAGCTGGAGGGTTGAGTTACTGGGGACCTTGGGGCAAGGCGATTTGCGCGAAAAGTTTAACCAGGAAGAGAGTCCAGCGGAACCCTCAAATGCCAGCCTGGCTTTATCGGTGAAGGGGCTTTTTGGGTTGTCTAACGGGGCGTTGATTAGTGGTATCAAAACGGAAAAGCCAATCACTCACTTTAGAGAAGTCGTTGACGGTACTTCGAACACCGTCATGTTGATCGAGAATCCGAATGCAAATTCGGGAGACTGGGCGACGGAAAATGACGTCACAGTAAACGAGGCTGTTGCACTGTTGAAGTCAATCAAGCCTGGAGAATCACTGCGTGTCTGTTTTTATGATGGTCACGTTCTCAGCATCGGCTGTTTGAAAGAAAAAAAACTTTCAGATGAACAAATTGCCTTGCTGTTTAAACCAAATGACTTGATGCCGATTCCAGGTGAGATTTTCTCAAATTAATTCACAACCCATTATCGCTTAAAATTTGTGCTATCGGTAATCGACTTAATATCAACTACTTTTTTGTCAAAAAATGCCCAGACCAATCACGCTTTTCGCTTCGCTGTCATTAATTTTCTGTTTAGCCACGACGTCATTCGCCGACGATTGGATGCAATGGCGAGGTCCGACCAATAACGGTATTGCTTCGAAAGACCAGACGCCTCCGGTAACATGGTCTGAATCTGAAAACGTGGTTTGGAAAAAAGAGCTTCCAGGAAGCGGGCATGGATCACCCACACTTTTCGCCGGACGGATCTTCCTCGCAACCGCAAGTGATTCGGCCAAAACGCAGTCGGTCATGTGTTACACACAAATGGATGGAAAAAAACTTTGGGAAACGGAAGTTCACCGAGGGAATTTCGCCCCGAAGATCTACCCAAAGAACACTCATGCCTCGCAAACGATCGCTTGTGATGGCAAAGCAATCTTTGTCACTTTCGATAATGACGGTGCAATCTTCCTAACGAAGTTGGACTTGGACGGCAAAGTATTATGGCAAAAACGAACCGGCGGATACGACACCTTTTATAAATTCGGTTATGGTGCCTCGCCAACAATTTATAAATCGACCGTAATTGTTTCCGCTGAGTCTAAAGTAGGATTCCTGGTTGCCTATGATCGAGAAAGCGGAAATGAAGTCTGGCGAACCGACCGAAAACGATCTTCCTATTCGTCGCCCATCGTTGGAATGACAGGTGGCAGGCAGCAGTTGCTCATTAGTGGCGGCAGTGAAATTGGCGGTTTTGATCCGGATACGGGCAAGCAGCTATGGAAAGTTCCAACGATCTGGCAGGTGTCCTGCGGAACATTGGTTTGGGATGACGGCAAGGTTTTTGCAAGTGGCGGATTTCCAAAAGCTCAAACCTACTGCGTCAAATCAGATGGCTCTGGGCAGGTTGTTTGGCAAAATAAAGTTAAGTGCTACGAACAGTCGATGTTGGTGCATGACGGTTACGTCTACGCGGTAAGTGATCAGGGAGTTGCCTACTGCTGGGCGGCTGCCGATGGAACCGAAATGTGGAAGGGACGGGTTGAAAATCCAGTGAGTTGCTCGTTGATTTTGGCAAACGGGAATTTATATTACGCTTCGGAACGTGGAACCACGTTTGTGATCAAGGCATCGCCTGATCGTTTTGAAGCGGTTGCCAAGAACAAGTTGGGAGATTCGACATTCGCGACGCCAGCGTTCTGCAACAACCGGATTTACACTCGCGTCGCCTTTGGATCGAAAGGTAACCGTCGAGAGTATTTGTACTGCATTGGCAAAAAAGTAGGTGAATGATTCGATTTTAGCTTTCGAAAAAAACAGTCGAATCTGGATAATTGGCCTAGTTCCCAGTCAATTTAAAGGTATCATTCAGCATCGCTGTCGTCGGTTGAGGCAGCGGAATGTGGTAAATCATTGGGATAAACGAGAAACGCGTTGCAGAAAAGAGCAAAACGGCGTTACCCCAATTCAAAGTTTTTTCGACGTTTCTTTTCCCGAGAAGTCTTTCGATACCACGCGATTTGAATCGCAAAAACATTGGCTTTTTCTTCAATCGATGAAGGATTGAAACGGCCACGAGCGTAACTGATTTACGCAACTCCGCTGTGACTTTCTTGTTTGTCCAGAGGCTAACTTGGCGATTGATGCGCCCAAAATCTAACGTTCGATTCTGCCTTTGGCGAATCAATTATTTGGTTTGAATGCAAATTCGGTCGCTTTATGCACCTGCGGTTTGACACCGTGACTCACCAACGCCCAAAAAGCGACAAATCAAAGAAAGAAAATCCTTGAAGACTTTCAAAGAACTTAGCCTAATTGATCCCCTTCAAAAGGCACTTGCTGAACAGCAATACGAAATTCCGACCCCCATCCAAGCAAAGACAATCCCTCATGCTCTAAAACGATGTGACATTCTGGGTTGCGCCCAAACCGGTACTGGAAAAACCGCTGCCTTTGCACTACCCATTCTCAATCGATTGGGGCAACAAAATCGAAAGGCAAAACCCAAACGTCCGTTCGCACTGATTCTTGCACCAACTCGTGAACTTGCCGTCCAAATCGGAGATAGCTTTGAGGTATACGGTCGCCATTTGAAATTACGCGTTGCGTTGATCTACGGTGGTGTAAATCAAAAACGTCAGGAACAAATGATGAGCCGTGGCTCGCACATTTTGGTTGCGACACCGGGACGATTACTCGATCTTATGAATCAGGGATTTGTGAAGCTCGATGAATTAGAAGTATTCGTGTTGGACGAAGCAGATCGCATGCTCGACATGGGGTTCATGCCGGATCTAAAACGGATTGTTCGCGAACTGCCTGATGAGCGTCAGTCACTTTTCTTTTCGGCAACGCTCCCCCCTAAGATCGTTGAACTCACCGAAAAGTTGCTTGTTGATCCTGTAAACGTAAACGTAACACCAAAGTCTAGAAGCATCGACAAGATCGATCAGCGGATTGCAATGGTTGGGAAAAAAGGAAAGCAAGATTTGCTGGAAAAGATTCTGACCGATGGAACGGTTGAAAGAGCGATCGTTTTCACAAAAACCAAACGCATGGCGAATCAGGTTTCGACTCGTCTCGAACGAAACGGGATTTCAGCGACCGCCATTCACGGCAATAAGTCCCAAAATGCTCGGCAACGCTCGCTTGATGCGTTTCGCAATAATGAAATTGCAGTGCTTGTTGCAACCGATGTCGCGGCTCGCGGAATCGACATCGATGGTGTCAGCCATGTTGTGAATTATGACCTTCCGATTGAGCCTGAAGCCTACGTTCACCGTATCGGTAGGACTGGTCGAGCAGGTGCAGCGGGTATCGCGATTTCATTCGTGACGAATTCAGAGCGTGCAGAGCTCAATGCTATACAGAAGTTAATTGGGATCAAGATTCCAATGGATAAAGGTCTCTCGCAAGGCGGGTTAAAGGACGACGATGGTGAACGAAGGCGTGAACCTCGTGTTGAAAGGTCAAGATCGAATCGAGGTACTGAAGCACAGCGTCAGCGCGGTTCGACGGAACCGAGGACGCGTGACCGTAATTCGTCCCGGCGCAGTGGTGGTGATAACAAGGTATCCGGAACGCCAACACATCGCACGCGTTCAAATCCAAAGCCGAACGCTCAGACATCGAAGCCCGCCGGATCAGATCCTGCGTCTGGCAAGCAATCTGTTTTAGGCGAATTTGACGAGTTGCTCACTGAGCCGAAATCAAATCGCAAACCGCGTGGATCTCGCCCGTCAACCAATGGAGCAAAGCAGGGAGCCAAGGGTGGAAAAAAGTCGTCTGGTGACAGTCGTAATCGGTCATCAGAGAGTCGCTCGGGTGGTGGGGCTTCTTCCGGAAACAGCGCTGCGGGACGTGGGCGAACGAAAGTTTCGAAACCGAATCGCTCAGCGGATGGGAACGAGCCATTTGTTTTTGGTGTGACACAATCGAAGCCAAAAAAGAAAAAGAAAAATCGTCCCGGCAAGAAAGAGCGTCTTCAGGCAAAAGAATCAAATCCGGCGTAATGAGTATTTAACCGAACGGATTCAGATGGCGGGGCGTATTCTCCGGATCCGTTGTGTTAAACCGCAAGCACAGCGAAAATCAAATTGTCTTTCATCGGGTGTGGAACGCGGAAAACATCTGATATGCTTGTGTCCTTCAAAAATTGATTTTTAACGAGAGAACTAATGGCTAAAGCAGCAGCCCGACACATTTTGGTTGAAACAGAAGAAGTTTGTAACGATCTGAAAGATCAGATCGCCGACGGCAAAGATTTTGCTGAAGTCGCCGCCGAGTTTTCGGCTTGCCCGTCTGGGAAGTCAGGCGGTGCACTTGGCGAATTCAAGCCCGGCCAAATGGTTCCAGAATTCGATACCGTAGTATTTAGCGAATCGCTCAACACCGTTCACGGACCAGTCAAGACCCAATTCGGTTATCACTTGATTGAGATTACCAGTCGCGAAGACTAGTTGGCGATTTTTAACTACATTGTGGATTGCGACGTGCTCCATTTGGCACGTCGCATTTTTGCTGCGCCGACATCTGTCAAAGAGCGTCTATGTCGCGTCTTTTTTGTCAGCGTTCGCATTCATTTTCTTCATCAAAGCCCATGATGGACGACTTTTGCTTGCCGCGACTATACTTGGCCTTGTCAGGTCGCCGAGTCATTTGGTCAACAAATTAAGAGGATCGAGCCCAGTATGCCATCCAGCCGCTCTTTTTCATTAAAGAATTCCACATTTTGGTTTCTGGCCCCAGTGTTTATGAGTTTTTGCCTCGGGCCATTGATAAACGCGAGTGGGCAGGAACGGGTGTTTGTGACGGGTGTTCGTTTGACGCTGGGGACCGAGACGAATCTTTCGGCTTCTGCTCGAATTGCCGACCTCGATGATGATAAAGATTTGGATGTTGTCATTGCAAACGGTCGTCATTGGCCACAACAAAATTTTCTTTTTCTGAATCAAGACCGTGCTCGATTCAACGTGCAACGAAATCTTGGCATAGATCGTGCTACGACGTATGCGACAGAATTGGCTGATCTTGACGGTGATGGGGATGTGGACATAGCCGTTGGAAACGATTGGGCTCCAAACTTGATTTTTTTGAACGATGGAACAGGCAAGTTTGATTCTGGAACTGAATTCGGAGATGTCACAAGTGTTCGCAGCCTAACGTTGGCTGATTTGGATCGTGACAATGACATTGATATTGTTATGACTTGCCGAGGTCGGCAGAACCGATTTTACCTAAACAACGGCAAAGCAAAATTTGGAACTGGTTACCCGTTTGGCGGTCGAGATGATTCTACCATCGACGTGGCCGTTGCTGACTTTAACTTGGATGGTCATCCTGATTTGGTTCTAGCGAATCGGGACGGTCAGCAGAACTATATTTTGTTGAATGAGGGGCAAGCAAAGTTTGGAAAACGAATTCCATTCGGGACAGGAAAGGATCAGACTCGCGCTGTTGCCGTTTGTGATTTAAATGCTGATGGAAAACCTGATATCGTTACCGGGAACATTGGTGAGGCAAACGGGATCTATTTCGGTGACGGAAAATCAAAACTCAAATTAGCAACCAGATTCGGTCGAAGCGATGGAAAGTCTTATGCGATCACGACAGCGGATATGAATAATGACGGTTCGATCGACATTGTTGTTGGAAATGCTATGCAACAGAATGCAGTGTTCTTTCGCGAATTGGGAACGGACCGATTTCGGGAGGTGCGTTTCGGCGGTGAAGCGAATGCGACTTACGGATTGGATGTTGGCGATTTGGACGGAGACCGGTTTCCCGATATTGTGGTCGCCAATTCGGGTGCACCGAACTTTATTTATCTCAACCGATCTTCAAACAAATAGGGCTATACGAATGATTGCTTTGCGACCGTTGGATCGTGCGATGATGCTGTTCATGCTTTTTGTTACGGCTTTGCAAACCAGTAACGGTCAGGATTGGCCGTCGTTTCGCGGAATTCGCGGTAGTGGCGTTGCGGATGGATTTCCAATTCGAACGCAATGGGATGCTGGCCCGTCGAGTGACAAGCTGTCTGTCATTTCCTGGCAGCAGAAGTTACCCGGTCTCGGGCATTCAAGCCCTGTCATTACGGGCAACAAAATATTTGTCACAACTGCCATTGCATCCAACGGTAAATCGCCACTGGTTGTTGGTGCCGGCGGACGTCCGGAGGCGGCGGATGATCAAGGGGAACAAAGTTGGGTATTGCTTTGCTTTGACAAGCAAACGGGGAATGAGCTGTGGAGACAAACGGCGAAAAAAGGACGGCCACGTGCGACGCGTCATGCAAAAGCTACGCATGCTAATGCGAGCGTGACTGTCGAAGGCGATCGAGTTGTTGCATTCTTTGGTTCTGAAGGGCTTTATTGCTTTGACCTTGACGGCAAACTGAAATGGAAACGCGATTTGGGCGTGATCGATATCAGTAAGTACGGGATTGGTTGGGGGTTCGCCAGCTCCCCTGCCCTTTTTCAGGATCAAATCGTGATCGTTTGTGACGATCCCAAGAACCCTTTCATTGCCTCATTAAGGCTTTCTGATGGAAAAGAAAAATGGCGTGTGTCACGCATGGGCGTTTGTGAACGCAGTTGGGGAACACCTTTTATTTTCAGAAGTGGTGGCCGAACCCAAGTCGTCGTTAATGGTTGGCCTTGGGTCATGTCGTATGACCTCGAAACAGGAAAAGAAATTTGGAAGATTCGAGGTGGAGGCGACAACCCGGTTCCAACTCCTTTTGCCTCAAACAACTGGATTTATGTCACAAGTGCACACGGAGGTCAGTCGCCGATATACGTCGTTAAACCGAATGCGATTGGAGACATCACACCGTCAAAGGATGGTTCTTCCGAAAACAAATCAATTGTATGGTCCACATTGCGAGGCGGTTCTTACATGTCGACGCCTGTTGTCTATCGTGACTTGTTGTACTTGGGAAACTCCAATGGGACGGTTCGATGCTTTGATGCCAAAACAGGCGAGCCCGTTTATCAGAAACGCCTTGCTGTAGGTGCCGGGATTATTGCATCGCTTGTGGCGGCAGACGGTAAGATCTTCTGTGCATCGGAAAACGGTATTGTTTATGTTTTGGAAGCTGGTCGGGAATTCAAGATTTTGGCACGCAACAACATGGGATCCCCGTGTTTCGCTTCACCTGCCATTTCAGATGGGGTTATTTATTTTCGAACAACCGAAAAGTTAATCGCTATTTCAAAACCGACGGAAAAATAGAAATCGCAGTGATTGAAATGTTTGCGCTATTGCCGACTTGATCTTTGGTAGCAGAGTATTGGGATCGGGTTCAAAATGAGCTTTTCGTCGATGACTTCATTTTGTTTCGTACGCTAGCATCACTTGGAAGCGGAAATGGTCAGTTTGATCTTACGCTTTCAGTTGCTACTGAAAATCCATCTCTTGGGATTTGCCTTGGAGAACAGTTCGTAAAGAACGGGATTCATTGGCCATTAAATAAAATATGATTCGCCTAGACGAAAAGTATCAAATAGCCGACGATCTACGGTTCGTTACAAAATAACGAACGATCTTATAAAATGGCCATCGTGGCTCACCGTTCGGATTTTCAACGCAGACCGTTAAAGTATATTTTGACGGCCACTTTCGTGTCGAAAGGAATCGCCCGAATGCGTGACGGAAAGCAGCTGCTCATCGCCAGCAAGGATTATGCACATGAAAACCGATGGCAAAGTTGGTGGCATTTAGGCTCAACGCTTGCGGCCTTTGCAACGGTTGTTCCATTGATCTTTTTACCGCTTCATTGGTTGATTGTAGTTCCCTTCAGCGTTGTTTTGGGTCTGCTATTGGTGCGAATGTTTGTGCTTTATCATGACTACGAGCATGGCGCGATTTTGTCGCGTTCGCGATTGGCTGATTGGATCATGATGATGGGCGGTTTAATCGTTCTCAGTCCACGCAGTATTTGGAACCGGTCACACAACCACCACCACAAGAGCAACTCGAAGTCCTTCGGCAACGCGGTTGGTACCTATCCATTGATGACGGTAGACGACTTTGCCAAGGCGACGCGTTGGGACCGATTGATGTACGCGGCATCGCGTAGCCCATTGAACATTGCGATGGGTTACTTCACGATCTTTCTATTTGGAATGTGTCTGAGACCGCTCATTCTTAACCCAAGAAAACACTACGACTGTGCGATTGCCTTGCTCATGCACTTTTCGTTGATTGGACTTCTTGTCGTGTTCTTTGGTTGGAGCATAGCCTTGCTGGCGGTGATGATTCCGTTTGCTGTGGCTGGTGGGCTTGGCTCGTATCTGTTCTACGCTCAGCACAATTTTCCGGGTTTGGAATTGCGGCATCGTGCGGAATGGAGTCATGTTTTTGCAGCATTGCATTCATCCAGCTATATCCGAATGAATTCCGTCATGAATTGGTTCACCGGTAACATTGGTTATCATCACGTTCATCATTGCAATTCGAAAATTCCGTTTTACCGTCTGCCCGAAGCGATGGCTGGAATTGAGGAATTGAAGCTCCCTTGTGTGACTTCTCTCAATCCGAAAGACATTATCCGCTGTTTTCAAATGAAGTTATGGGATCCGGTCCAAGAGCGTCTCGTATCGTTTGCCGGTAGGTAGGCGATTTCCGAATTGCATTTGGAGAGCGCGGCATTTTCTGTATGCAGAACTGGATCGCGATTTGGATAGCTCTAGCGCTAATGCGGCAGTCCAGTTGACTTCGCATCATCAACGAAATGATTGATGATGGAAGAACCTTATTTAGGAGGATTCGAGCCAGCGGTTGGGCTGCACGTCTGGTCATTGAATGTGAGATCAATGGCAAGCTATTTCTGGTTTGGGGCCAACAGTACTTACTCAAGTCGCTTCGACCTGGCGGTGTGGTCATGGACAGCCTGAGTCGTCACAAAGTCAAAGGCGTTACCGACGCAATCGAATCCATCAAAGTTCAGTTGCTTTGCTTGCCACCCTACAGTTCCGGCTTCATCCCGATTGCGTTACCCTCGTCGAAGCTCAAACAACTCATTCAATCCGCGGAGAATAGAGTCGTCGACAAACTGTTGGGTGCGTGTGGCAAGATTCTCGGTCGTTTCAGCGAGTCATCATTTCGGAGCGATTTTAAGCACGCCAGTTACGTTGCGTTTAAAGCAAATCACGCTATGGCGATTTGTGCTTGAGTAAAAACTAGTGTTTTGCTGCTGATTCAAGCAATCATCCATTGTCATAATTATCAGGCAGCTTGACCTGTCGCATCCCCTTGCCCCCTTTCTCGCAATCGCCCAGGTGGCGAGCCTGCGGCAAACGCCAAGAAAAATCGGGATATCCCAAGAATTGCAACTGAGCCTTCGATGCCGAACGTTTATGTAGCTCCTCCACTCATCGAGGGCACGTTACTCAGCATTCGCACGCAATTGCTTGGTGATTTCAATTCGATTGACCGCGTTCAAGACCGCAATGATGGTCGCCTCAACCGTGTTGATTGAAACGCCCCTTCCTTTGAATTCTTCACCTTCGTGTTCGACTCGGACAATAACTTCGCCTTGCGCGTCACGTCCTATGGTCGCGCTGCGGACTTGGAATTCTTTGCAGGCCAGTGCGATACCCGTCAGCTTCTCCGTTGCAAGGAATGCCGCATCGATTGGCCCATCGCCATCATTTTGCTCACAAGTCATTTCTTCGTTGTTTTTTTTAAGCGTCAGTTTGATTGTTGGTGGGGAGTTTGATTTTGTCGAAAGATCAAACTCAACCAAACTCCAAATGTCCTCAATTTCTCCATAAACTTTGTTTTCAATAAGCGCGGAAATGTCTCCGTCGTAGACTTCTTTTTTCTTGTCAGCTAATTCCTTGAACGCGGTAAACACGTCTTGAAGTTGCTCGCCCGTCAAACGATAGCCTAGCTGTTTGGCTCGATCGGCCAAAGCGGCACGGCCAGAGTGTTTCCCCAGCACCAAATCGGTTTTGGCAAAACCGACGTCTTCGGGACGCATGATTTCGTAGGTGCTCGGCTCTTTCAGCATGCCGTCCTGGTGAATGCCAGCTTCGTGAGCGAACGCGTTCCGCCCCACGATCGCTTTATTGCGTTGGACTTGGATTCCGGTCACAGTGGAGACCAATCGGCTGGTTGGAACAAGTCGATTTGAGTTGATATTCGTGGTGTAGTTGTAAAAATCGTTGCGAGTTTTCATCGCCATAACAATTTCCTCAAGCGCCGTATTTCCTGCACGCTCGCCGATTCCATTGATCGTGCATTCAATCTGACCGGCTCCTTCTTGAACAGCGGCAAGGCTGTTGGCCACGGCAAGTCCAAGGTCGTTGTGACAATGAATCGAGATGATTGCTTTATCAATATTGGGGACGCGATCAACCAACGCACGGATGTGACTAGCCATGTGAGCAGGCGTTGCGTAGCCAACCGTATCTGGGATGTTGACGGTCGTTGCGCCGGCGTCGATGGCTTTTTCGACGACCTCGCATAGAAAATCGATCTCAGTTCGGGCGGCGTCCTCAGGGGAAAACTCGACATCGTCACAATATCCAACGGCGTGTTGTACGCCTTCGATTGCCTTCGCGATAATTTGTTCGCGAGTCATCTGCAATTTGAATTCGCGGTGAATTGCACTGGTCGCGAGAAAAACATGGATCCGCGGATCTTCGGAATGTTTCAGGGCTTCCCAAGCGCGATCGATATCTTTGTTATTGCATCTTGCGAGGCCGCAGATCGTCGCACCCTTCATCGTCGTCGCAATTTCGCGAACGGCTTCAAAATCACCGGGCGAGGCAATTGGGAATCCGGCTTCTATGATATCAACACCCAAGTCAATCAGTGCCTGAGCGACTTCCAGTTTCTCATTCAGATTCATGCTCGCCCCGGGAGATTGCTCGCCGTCGCGTAGGGTTGTATCGAAAATTTTGATCGATTTTGGAGTCGCCATTTTTTTGTTGTGGTTGAAGTGAACGAGTTTGTGAGTGAGATCGAAGCGTAAAAAAACCCCAAAACCGACGAAGGCTATGGGGTTTGATTTTTTGAATTCAACGTCAAATCGAAAGCCCCTAGCACTTTTGAGAAAGTGAGGTCAGGAGGATCTCGAGGGTGTGGAGGTTTTCATTCATGACGTGGACTACTTTTTACAAAATGCTGAGCAAAAGGTCAACTTGACTGAGTTTGATGCTGCAAGTTGATTTTTCGAGATCGAAAATTCGCAAGGGCTGTCGTTCTCTTCAGATTACCGTGAAATTTCGACAAAGAATTAGGGGGGATCCGCCTTTTGTGCTATGCTAAGGGTGTAACGGCAACCCATAAGGTGATTCGAAAAATGCGCAATCGAATTTTCGTCCTTCTTTTTTCTTCTGTCCTCGTTCTCAGCGTTGTTGGTGGAAATCGCCAGACATTCGGCCAAAACCGCTCCGGAAAACCCAAATTGCCCGGCACAAATCCGAATCATCGGAAAAAGGTTGCGGTGAAGCCGGTAAATCCGAACTCAATTGGAGAGGTTAGAAAGTCTGCAGCTGCCATTGATAATTTAATTGCAAATGGACTGCGGAAGAAAAATATGAAGGCCAATCCGCCTATCGCGGATGAAGTCTTTGTGCGGAGGATTTATTTGGATGTCACTGGAACGATTCCAACCGCACAACAAGCTCGGAGCTTTGTTAAGTCAAATGATGCAAACAAACGCGAAAAGCTGATTGATCAGTTGCTCAATTCACCCGGCTATGCATCGCACAACTACAATTACTGGGCGAATGTGATGCGAGTTGTCGATGCGCCAAATGGAAACACTTACTTGCGACCTTATATCGAATGGTTGAAAAACAACCTTCGACAAAACCGCCCGTTTGATGTTTGGGTGCGCGAAATGATGACGGCAGAAGGAAAGGTATGGGAGAATCCAGCCACCGGTTATCTTCTTCGCGACACGAACATGCCGCTTGACAACATGTCCAATACAACGCGGATTTTTCTTGGCACACAAATTGGTTGTGCGCAATGCCACGATCATCCATTTGATACCTGGACGCAACGCGACTTTTATGAGGCAGCAGCGTTTTTTGGTGGAACCAGAACGCGGGATTACCGAAAGCCAACTCAAGTCGCGGGAATGGAATCAAAAAATGAGGAAGATGAAATCTATACTATGCGACGTTTGGTTAGATATAACCAATCGAAGGTGTGGGAGAATCCAAAGCAACCATTGAGATTTCCAAAGGACTACGTTTACAAGGACGCGAAACCCGGGCAGCCAGTAACGCCAACCGTGCTTTTTGGAAAAATGGCCAAGGTCAAACCGGAGGAGCGGCGGGAGGTTTTCGCGAATTGGCTGACCGGCGGTAACGATCGCTTCGCGATCGTTTTGGCAAACAGAATGTGGAAGCGTGCTTTTGGACGGGGTTTGATCGAGCCGGTGGACAACATGAACGATCAATCGGAGGGTGACAATCCCGAGTTGATGCAATTCTTGGCGTCCGAAATAAAACGATTGAAGTTTGATTTGAAAGAGTTTCAACGGGTCCTGTTCAACACAAAAATCTATCAACGTGAGGCCACTTACGAAGATGTTCACGCGACGGATTCATACGACTTTCCGGGGCCCATTCTTCGGCGAATGACCGCGGAGCAGGTTTGGGATTCTCTGATCACTCTGACCATTCGAAACCCTGACGAAATCGTGCGCCCGGATGATTCTCACTGGGTTGACACTGTGGAAATCAAACCGGGGACAACGGCTGATATGCTTCAATCTCAAGCGAGGAAATTCGACGAGATT
This sequence comes from uncultured Pirellulaceae bacterium, assembly GCA_905480545.1. GTDB lineage: Bacteria > Planctomycetota > Planctomycetia > Pirellulales > Pirellulaceae > JABAAE01. Next base: position 4,123 of record CAJQQR010000204.1, on the reverse strand, counting down.
GCGAAGAAAGATCGAGAACTCGAGCGAGAGTACATGTACAAAGGTAGAGTTTTGCGTCGGGCTTCGGAAATGCGTCAGCCGCTGCCGGATAGTCATTTTTTAAGGCAGTTCGGACAGAGTAAGCGGCAGTTGATCGACGGCGGGAGTGAGGAAGGGACGGTGCCTCAGCTTTTAGCGTTATTCAATGGCCCAGTGACTCACATGATGTTGGAGGAAGGTTCTCTCGTTTACGATGAACTGATGGGGGCGCCCGACAATCAGAAAATTAACATGATCTTCTTCAGTCTTTTAAGTCGCGCTCCGTCGAATAGCGAGCGGGGTATGGCGACGAAAACGATACGTGAAAGCAAGGGTGCATCCGGGTATGGTCACGTGATCTGGGCGCTGTTGAATACACGCGAATTTATCTTCATTCAGTGACAATTTAGCGGCATGAAAACTGCCGGAATTTTTGCGACAAGCACTGAAGAATTCAACTTGTACGAACTAGAAACTCATCAATTCAATCGGAACGAAAAATGTCGGATCACTTCTCTCGAAGAGTCATGATGGAGCGTGCTGCCAAGGCATGCCTCGGTGTTTCGGTTTTGCCAATGTCGAACCTCTTTTCGGCTGTTCAAACCGAAGGCGCAAAAAAAGCAAAAGCGGTTATTTACCTGTACATGAACGGTGCAATGAGTCAGATCGACACGTTTGATCCGAAACCAGATAGCGATGTTCAGGGGGACACTGGCGTTATACGAACGAAAATTCCCAGTGTTCAATTTGGTGAAAGTTTAAAAGGGCTTGCATCGATTGCCGATCAGATTGCCGTTGTGCGTTCGATGTACACCGAGACTGGTGTTCATGAAAACGGCGAGTACTTGATGAAGACCAATTACAAAAAAATCGCAACGACGGCTCATCCGGGACTCGGCCCTTGGATGCAAAAGTTGAAGCCTCGTCCACCTCGCGACATCCCGCCATCGGTAGCCGTTGGTCAGGGAACCGGTCCCGGTTTTTTAGGGGCGAACTACGCTCCTGTGCCCATTGCTGATCCTCGGCAAGGGTTACAAAACACAAAATCCCCGGGTTACTTGAAGGATCGAGACTTCAGGATTCGGATGCGATTGTCGCATGATCTTGACAAAAAATTTCGGGTAAAATCTCGGAATTCCGAACAAGTCAACGGTTACGACGATATTTACCGGGACACATTGCGGCTTCTGAAGGGTGATGACTTAAAGGCATTTGATTTAAAGCAAGAGGAAAAAAAAGTGCGGGCGGCATACGGTAGCACGCGTTTTGGTGACGGCTGTTTGTTGGCGAGGCGGTTGGTTCAAAAGGGTGTGCGTTTTGTTGAAGTAAACATGGGCGGATGGGATCTTCATAACTACCTATTCCGCGACATGCCGGCAAAGCTGGAAGAGTTTGATAAAGGCGTGACATCGTTGCTTAAGGATCTTGCCTCGAAGCGAATGCTTGATGATGTCTTGGTCGTTGTGGGAACCGAATTTGGCCGCAAACCAACCATCAACCAGAATTATGGACGTGACCACCACCCTTCCGCTTTTTCGTGCGTTCTGGCCGGTGGTGGAATCCGTACGGGGCAAGTTTACGGTGCTACGGACGAGGAATCTGCAAACGTCGAAGAGAATGAAGTCTCGGTTCAGGATTTTTACGCAACGATTGCTGCTGCATTGGGGTTGCCGCTGGATAAAGAGATCGTTTCCCCGGATGGACGGCCATTTACGATTGCAAACGGCGGTGAGCCGGTCAAGGAGCTGCTGCTTTGATCCGCTGGGGATTGGGCAATACGTGAGCACTCTTTCAACAAAGCTTTAATCGCTTTTCTTTCGAGCCAAAACGTGCGTGTGTTTGCATTTGCGAGCCGTGCGATCTGGTTTCATGTTTTCGCATTTGCTGGCGTTCCCACGTTCGGCACTTTCAAATATCATCTACAACCGCGGATGATAGCGAGTTCATGCCATCTTTTTGCGATACCGACTGCAAGTTTTACTTAAACGACAGCTGATGACCGAAAAAAATTCTGTTGACTTTGTCCGGCAAATCATTCTTGATGACAGCGAATCTGGAAAACATCAGGGGCGTGTTCAAACTCGTTTCCCACCTGAGCCTAACGGTTATTTGCATATCGGGCATGCGAAATCGATTTGCCTCAACTTTGGTATTGCTCAAGAATTTGGTGGCAAATGCAATTTAAGATTTGATGATACGAACCCCGAAAAAGAGGAAACCGAGTACGTCGATTCGATTATGGAAGATGTTCGCTGGCTGGGTTTCGAGTGGGAAGGGGAAGCTCTTTTTGCGTCGAATTATTTTGATCAGCTTTACCAATGGGCTGTTCAGTTGATCAAGGAGGGAAAGGCGTATGTCTGTGAGCTACCTGCCGAGGAAGTCAGTCAATTTCGTGGTCGCTGGAATGAGCCCGGAAAAAATAGTCCATTTCGCGATCGAAGCGTTGATGAGAATCTGGAGCTTTTTGAGAAGATGAGAAGCGGTGGTTTCAAAGACGGTGAGGCAACGCTTCGAGCAAAGATCGACATGTCGGCAAAGAATATGTATTTGCGTGATCCAACATTGTATCGAGTTCGTCATGCACACCATCATCGAACCGGAGACAAATGGTGCATTTATCCGACGTACGATTATACGCACGGGCAAAGTGATTCCATCGAAAAAGTGACTCATTCGGTCTGCACATTAGAATTTGAGAACCACCGTCCGCTCTATGATTGGTGCCTCGACGCGATCGGTATTTTTCACCCACAACAGATTGAATTTGCCCGTTTGAATTTGACGCATACCGTGATGAGTAAACGCAAATTGCTGCAGTTGGTGGAAAGTGGTTTAGTGGATAGTTGGGACGATCCGCGCATGCCAACCATTTCTGGTTTTCGACGAAAAGGCTACACGCCCGAATCCATTCGTAGTTTTTGTGCAAAAATCGGCATAACAAAAACAAATAGCTTGACCGAAATCGGTTTGCTCGAACAAAGTATTCGTGAGCATTTAAACACGATCGCACCACGAAGATTCGGAATCCTAAATCCAATCAAAGTGGTAATCGAAAATTATGCTGAAGGGGAATCCGAAGAACGCGACGCGATTAACAATCCGCAAGATCCGGATGCTGGAACTCGGAAAATCAAGTTTGGTCGAGAAATCTACATCGATCGTGAAGACTTTATGGAAGACCCACCGAAGAAGTTCTTTCGGCTCGCACCCGGTCGCGAAGTGCGGTTACGATATGCATATTTTTTGACTTGCAATGAAGTCATCAAGAACGATGCGGGCGAGGTCATCGAGTTAAGGTGCACGTATGATCCAGCAACCGCCGGCGGAAAGTCACCGGACGGCAGAAAGGTTAAGGCGACAATTCATTGGCTGAATGCGGACGATGCGGTCGATGCCGAGGTGCGATTGTATGAACATCTTTTATCATTCGAAAACCCTGGCGACATGGAAGAAGGACCTGATTGGCTCAAATCGATCAATCCGAATTCTCGAACGGTTTTAAACAACGCCAAAGTTGAGCCGAGTCTGGCGTCTGCAAGCGTCGGTGAATCGTTTCAATTCGAACGAATGGGATATTTCGCTGTAGATATGGATTCAACGGCTGAAAAGTTGGTCTTTAACCGAACCGTGACGCTTAAAGACGATTGGGCGAAAACAAAAAAGATGAAATAGCTCTGTTCACGATCCGGGGTTCCCGACCGATTGAAGTGATGGCCAGTTACTCCGGTTTCAAGCCTAATTGCGTTGTATTTTTCTGGTTCGGTTTGGACCCGGTAATTCGAGCGACACTCGCGCGGGACCTTGTCGCAACGGTTGGTCAATCTCGGGTATCGGGTCAGAATCGTTTGTCTTCTTTCCTTCCCAGGTCTTATTCGTTTGGTTGTGTGTCAGGATCCGATGTTTGCTATCTGGGACCGATTGTCGATTGTCGGCTGGAATTCACTTGGCCATAGATTTCTTCAGAGCGGCGTATTTCGCGTCAGTTGTTAGGTTGGTCCATTCCTTGGGATCGTATTTCATATCGTAAAGATCTTCACTACCGTCGGTATAGCAAATGTATCGCCAGTTTTCTGAATGGACGCAATCGTTGTCGTGGTTATGGGGT
>CAJQQR010000203.1 GCA_905480545.1 uncultured Pirellulaceae bacterium | reverse complement strand
GGGAATCTGAATGGGATTTTAAACATATGCTCAAGCTAATGGTTTTGAGCGAGACGTTTCAGCAATCATCAGCTTGGCGAAGTGATGTCGACGACCCCGAAAACCGATTATTCGGCCGTGGACCCCGGTATCGTTTGGACGCGGAAGTCCTTCGCGACATTGCTCTCTGGGGAAGTGGAATGATGGTCAATGAGCTTGGTGGCGAGGGAATCAAACCGTACCAGCCAGCTGGTATGTGGCTTGCCCTCGCGCATCCGGGAAGCAACACGAAGAACTATGTGCCAGATAAAGGCGAGAAACTTTATCGACGAAGTCTTTATGTTTATTGGAAACGTACAAGCCCGCATCCCATGATGACGTTGTTTGATGCCCCCAGCCGCGAATCAAGTTGTGTGCAAAGATCGAGGTCCAACACATCACTTCAGTCACTTGGTCTGTTTAATGAAACCCAGCGAATTGAATTTTCACGAAAGTTTGCGGAACGATTAATACGCGAGCAGACATCTGACGGGCAACGTTTAGACCAGTTGTTCACTATGGTTGCCTGCCGGAAACCAACTGAAAACGAAAAAGGCGTTTGCGAGACTTTACTTTCCGAGATGAAAAAGAAGTTTGTTGCATCGGAAAAAGAGGCAGTCGAATTACTTTCAATCGGTGATGCAAAACGTGATGAAAAACTAAATCCGGCAGACGTTGCGGCTTGGACGCAAGTCGTTGTGACTCTTCTTGCGAGTGATATCGCGATCTTGATGAATTAAGACGCCCCCAGTGTTCACCTCTACCATCGTTCCAACAACAAATTGAATTCTAGAATCCCAACGACATGAGCAATAATACCCCGCTACGAGAATTTGAACTTCTTCAGACTCGCCGACAACTTTTTGGACGCGCGGCACTTGGAGTTGGAACTGCCGCCATGGCAAATTTACTGGGAACAGCAAACGCGGTCGGTGGTACCTCACCTCTTCCGGGCGACGAAGACTTAAATGGTGGCATTCATCATAAAGCGAAGGCCAAACGTGTAATTTACCTATTCATGAGCGGTGGACCGAGCCATCTCGATTTGTGGGATTACAAACCGAAGCTCAAAGATTTGTTCAAGAAGCAGTTGCCGAAAGAGATCCGCGATGGACAGCGGATCACGGGAATGACAGCGAACCAGAAAAGCGGATTGCCATTGTGTCCTTCCAAATACGAATTCAAGAAATACGATAATAATCAGAATGGTATTTGGATAAGTGAATTGTTGCCCTACACCGCAAAAGTTGCCAAGGAATTATGCGTTGTCAAAAGCACATTCACCGAGGCAATCAATCACGACCCGGCGATTACATACATTCAAACAGGCAGTCAAATCCCAGGTCGTCCGAGCTTGGGAGCGTGGTTAAGCTACGGACTTGGTAGCATGAACGAAAACCTGCCCGGTTACGTGGTGATGCATGCAAAGACCAATTTCCCAGAACAGAGTCTTTTTAATCGCCTATGGGGAACGGGTTTTATGCCTTCGGAGCATCAAGGAATCTTGATGCGAAGCCAAGGCGATCCCGTTTTGTATTTGAGCAACCCCAAAGGGGTATCGCGAACGGACCGTCGCAAACAATTGGATGCGTTATCGGCGTTAAATCATGGGCAGCATGAAAAGTTTGCCGACCCCGAAATCCTTGCGCGAATCAAGCAACACGAAATGGCTTACAAGATGCAAACGTCAGTTCCAGAACTGATGGATTTATCAAAGGAAACTGACGAGACGTTTAAACTGTATGGCGATGCCGCAAAAACGCCCGGTACGTTTGCTGCATGCTGCCTCAACGCTCGCCGACTTGCTGAGCGAGGCGTTCGAAATATCCAGATTTTCCATCGAGGTTGGGACGCCCATGGAAATTTGCCCCGTGAACATGAGTCTCAGTGCAAGGACATCGATCAGGGGTGCGCTGGTTTGATCATGGATCTCAAGCAACGAGGAATGCTAGATGATACTCTAGTCATCTGGGGTGGTGAATTCGGTCGGACCGCCTATTGCCAAGGTGGATTAACCAAAGAAAACTATGGTCGCGATCATCATCCACGGTGTTTTACGACGTGGATGGCTGGGGGCGGCATCAAGCCCGGCATCACGTACGGGAGGACCGATGACTATGGGTATAACATTGCGGATGAAGATGGCGAAACACTTGTACCGCAGCCAACCAAAGAAAAATGGACACCGGGCACAATGCACATTCACAACCTAAACGCCACCATTTTGCATTTGCTTGGCATCGACCATCGCAAACTGACTTACCGATACCAGGGGCGTGACTTCCGGCTAACCGATGTACATGGTCATGTGATCAAGGACGTTTTGGCTTGATTAAGGTCTCGATTGAATGGCTGATGGATTGATGGCAATGCGCCAAAACGAATCCATTGAATAATTCTCTCAACCAAAGACGAAAGTGATTTTTCGGATGAAAATCAAAAATTTGGTACTCGTTGCCCTAATGCTAATGTTTTTTTTAGGTGGCGTTTCTTGGTCTCAAACGAAGATCACTGAAAACGTACTCAAACTGGATAAGGGCTCCTCGGTTGGCAAAGCTAAAATCGCGGATCTGGCATGGCTGGCGGGTTTCTGGGAAGGAACCGGATTGGGCGGCGAAGTCGACGAAACGTGGACGACTCCAAAACACGGGCACATGTCCGGAACGTTTCGAGTTTTCAAAGAGGAAAAGTTGGTTTTCTCTGAGTATTTTACTTTGTCTGAAAGCGGAGATTCGATTTCGTTGCGTTTGCGGCACTTCAATCCGGACCTCGTCGGATGGGAAAAAAAAGAAGAACCGATAGAGTTTCGCTTGATCAAAATAGCTGGCAAGACAGCCTGGTTTGACGGTTTGACATACCGTCTGGATGAAGAAGGTCGCCTAAGCGCGATGGTGGTCATGAAAAAGAAAGATGGCTCCGTTTCCGAACTGGCGTTCGTCATGAAAAAGAAGATCACCGAATGAAAGTTTGGATCCGTTGGATAAACCGCATTGGGATCAACTCGCCGGTTAGTGCCTCCAGTTTGCAAGAATGAATTGCACTAAAGTAAAAATTGAGCGTCGTCGAGATGAGATAAGATGAGCGTCGTTGAATATCGCAAAGATCAACCAGCGTTAGGCTGCCAGAGATTTTGATAGACGCTCGATTCTGTAGGGCGGAACAAAGTTCGTTAAGCAATGTTTCTCCGGTGAGAGAAACACAAAATTGTGATGCGATGTCGTACTTTTTATGGAATTTAATGGAGTTAACTTCTGCTCTTCAAAGCCAAAACCGCTGTAGCCGATCCTGAACAAAAATTCAAATACCGGATTTTTTGTCGCGTCCGAATGAGGAATAAATGACTCAAAAAGGAGCAATGGCAAACTGGACTTCAGCGTCTGCTCCGCCCCTTTAAAAACCGAAAGCTCGTGACCTTCGACATCGCACTTGATAAAGTCGATCGATTTATTGCTTGCAATCCCGCCGAGGTAATCATCAAGCCGCGCAAGATCAACCTTGTAGGACTCACCCGTCTCACCGACACCGCTATCTGACTCCAACGAGGCGCAGGTGTGGTTGAATGGCACGTGGAGCGTAGCCGTCCCAGGCGTATCAGATAGTGCAATTCGATGGACAGCAACGTTTTGAAACCGAATGGCCGATGCCATTCGATTCAATTCGCAAACCATCGACGGTTGTGGCTCGAATGAATGAACACACCCAGTTGGTCCGACAGATTCGCTTAGCCAATAGGTGAACGCACCCTTATTTGCTCCGATATCCAAAACCGTATCCCCTGCCGAAATACAATCTTTGACGAATTGACATTCAAAGGTTTCGTGGACCTTTGCAAACCGTCGAGCACGGTTCCAATACCTTATTCGATCGATCAACTTCATTTCCATTACCTTTTCATCTGCGGTTGGTCGAGATGATAGCTGAAAGTGTCTGCTTCTGACCACGTCAATCTTTATGAAAACGCAGTAAATTAGTGGCACGCAGGGTAAGCAACGCGATACGATTCGGGTTAAACTATTGACGTCCAAAAAACTTAACCTAGCACCGAATACCATGAATCTGTCGATGTTTCCTGAAATAAACTCCGTTGGTATGAGAACGAAATTGCTGGCGTCGTTCTGTTTTTCCCTGCTTTTTTCGCTCGCTGGAATCGCAGCCGAACGTCCAAACATTGTTTTCATCTTCACTGATGATCACGCTCCACACGCCATTGGCGCCTACGACGGGATTTACAAACCCCTCAATCCGACCCCAAACATCGACAAGCTTGCTCGGCAGGGGATGCTATTTCAAAACAGTTTTTGCACAAACAGCATTTGCGGTCCCAGTCGCGCCGTTATCCAAACCGGTAAACATAGCCACCTCAATGGGTTCATGCAAAATGGGAATCGATTTGATGGATCGCAACAAACATTTCCGAAGCTGTTGCAAAAATCCGGTTACCAAACCGCCATGATTGGAAAATGGCATTTGGGAACGGATCCACAAGGGTTTGATTACTGGGATGTTCTGCCAGGGCAGGGGATGTATTACAACCCGTTTATGCTTTCTAAAGATGGCCGACGAAGAGTGCCGGGTTACTGCACCGACATTGTTACAGATTTGGCACTCGATTGGCTAAAAGAAAACAGCGAATCAGAAAAGCCGTTTATGCTAATGTGCCAACATAAGGCACCACATCGCACTTGGATGCCTGCGTTACGCCATTTAAATCTTTACGACGACATTGAGGTCCCGACCCCATCCACTTTGTTTGACAAATTCGAGGACAATGCCAGTCCGGCAAGGCACCAAGAACTTGAGATCGATCGCCACATGAACCTCGTATACGACCTGTTCGTTGATCCATACGAAGGCTGGGATCCCAAGGAAGGCAAAAGCCTTGATCGTTCTGGTTTTCGCAACCTGAAAACGATGACACCCAAACAACGAAAAGCATGGGATGCCGCATACGGTCCAAAGAACGAAGCTTTTTTAAAAGCGAAACTGACCGGCAGAGAGCTCGTCAAATGGAAGTATCAGCGTTACATCAAGAATTACCTGCGATGCGTTAAAGGCGTTGACGAAAGCGTCGGAAAAATCCTGAAGTATCTCGACGATGCGGGATTATCCGAGAACACGATCGTCATTTACTCATCCGATCAAGGGTTTTATCTTGGTGATCATGGCTGGTATGACAAGCGATGGATGTACGAAGAATCCTTGAAAATGCCACTGATCGTCAAATGGCCAGGTGTAACCAAACCGGGCAGTGTAAACAAAAACCTGGTTCAAAATCTGGACTACGCGGAGACTTTTTTGGACATTGCGAAAACGGAAATCCCAGACGATATGCAGGGTGTTTCGATGGTTCCCCTGTTAAAGGGAAAAACGCCGTCCGACTGGCGCAAGTCGATTTACTATCACTATTACGAGTTCCCCAGCGTTCACATGGTGGCCAAACAATTTGGAATTCGCTCTGAACGCTACAAATTGATACGCTTCTACCAATTTGATGAGTGGGAGTTCTATGACTTGGAGAAAGACCCGAAAGAACTGACGAACCAATACAATAATCCAGAATACCAATCTGAAATCGCGAGAATGAAAAAAGAACTTTCATCTCTGCGAGCTGGTTACGGTGATATTGGTGATGTCTCGGCTAAACCCAAAGCCTGGAAAGATCAATTTCGAAAGCCAGAATAACATCATCGACGCACCGCCGAGAACTTCTCCGGCGTCCAATCGAATTAGAAAGAGGGCTGGAATCGCTTCCAGCCTTTTTTCATGGACAGACCCAAGAACAATACCCGACAGAAGCCTTGCCTCATCTCGCGTGTGCCTCCCGTCGAAACCTGAAGTCAATGACGGGTTGGCCCATTGAGAGTTGGACAAATGAACCGAAGTGATCGTGAGGTTAAAACTGCTTGCGAGGCTAATCAGCGTACCCAAACGCCCCCTCTTCGAGGCGAGTTTCACAATCACTGCACGTCCAAATTCAATCTCCGCAGGCTGTCAAGTCTCTTGCGCCATTTAGCCTCGCCCGCGGCGTTTCCCTGTTTTTTTGGCAGAATACAACGAGAATTTCCGCATTCAGCCAACGAAAATCAACATAAACGGCAAATAAACAAAAAATCAACGCCGGTATTCTGTCCTTATTTCGACTAAATCATCAGCCGAGAAATCGGTCACCGAGAAATCGGGTGTCGAGAGCCTGACGGGCAGGAGGGCTCTTGGCCTTTTTTCAAATTTTCTGCTTATTCTTCGTTCCAGCGGGTCTCTGTTGAACGGAACAATTAACGCGTTTTCAGACAAACAGTTTAGAAAAACGACATCCATCTAAAAAAACGCCCGCGCCGCGATACGAGCCGCTCTCAATCTAATCTCGCCAGACCGATTTCAACTTGAAATGTCATCCAACCGTTTAAGCACTCCGCTGGAATACAGGAAGCTGGAAAACAGGGCATCTCTTCATCGTTTTTTGTCAAGCATTTTTGGACATAGGAACTTTGTAAATAAGCAGGCGCAGTGCATTCAACACAACGGTTACGGTAGAACCCTCGTGAAAGAAGACCGCAAAACCAAGCGGCAACCCAAATATGGCCGAGGGCACCAGCACGGCAACCATCCCCAAGCTAATCCACAGGTTTTGTCGAATAATCCTGTTTGTTTGACGGCTAAGCCCTATGGCAAACGGCAGCTTGACAAGATCGTCGGCCATCAGTGCAACATCGGCCGTTTCCAACGCAACATCAGAACCCGCGACGCCCATCGCGATGCCCACTGAAGAATTCGCCATTGCCGGCGCATCATTCACGCCATCGCCGACCATCGCGACCCCACCATTCCGCTGCAACTGCCGAACGGTATCGACTTTCTCTTGCGGTAACAAATTGCCAAACGCCTCGTCCAATCCCAATAAGCTTGCAATCGATTGAGCCGCAGACTGATTATCGCCCGAAATCATCACCAGCCTTTCAATCCCCTGCAACCGCAACAGTTTAATCGTTTGAACTGCATTGTCTCGAGGCGTATCCATTAATCCAATCGCACCCATGTAGCAATCTCCCTTTCGTACGACCATTAGCGTTCTCCCGTTTCGCTCGAGCGATTGAACGATGTTAAAAAGCTCAGTTGGGATCTCAGCGCCTGGTACGCTTTGAAACAAAGCAGGCTTGCCAACGTATACTTCGTCGCCATCGACGATTGCATGGATCCCCATGCCAGTCACACTGGTCAAACCGGACGCATCTGGAATCTCAAACGACTGATTAGGATTTGTTGAAGCGGCTGAGATCTTGCCAAACTCACCTTCCTCTGAATCGATGCTACTTTTGGGGGTATTTCTGATCGCAAGTTCAAGGCGTTCCTTGCCATCACGCATAATTGCTTCAGCGAGCGGATGGTCGCTAAATTGTTCCACCGCCATTGCAATTGTCAAAAGCTCCATTTCCGAGACAGCACCAAAGTTCATGACGTCGGTGATTCGCGGTTTGCCTTGAGTCAATGTGCCAGTCTTGTCGAAAGCGATCGAAGCGACGGTCCCCAATTCCTCCAACGGCTCGCCTCCCTTAAAGAGAACACCATCTCTCGCGGCACGCGCGATGCCGCTGAGCACAGCGCTTGGTGTTGCAATCGCCAAGGCACAGGGACTTGCTGCAACCAAAACTGCCATAGCCCGATAAAACGAATCGGAAAAACTTTCATCCAAGATCACGAACGCAAAAAGCAACAGCACGACAATCCCGATGACCGTAGGAACAAAATACAGCTCAAATGCGTCGGTAAACCGCTGAGTTTTGGACTGACGTGCCTCGGCCTCTTTAACCATTTCAACCACTCGGGAAAGCGTAGACTCCGCCGCGAGTTTCGTCACTTCAATTTCGAGATGCCCGTGCTGATTAATTGTCCCCGCAAAAACGCGATGTTCAGGCGCGACAGATTCGGGGTGGTTGGACGCAGCAATTCGATCAATGACGGGTATCTTTTCCACAGGAATACTCTCACCAGTAATCGGAGCCTGGTCGACGCTACTGCTTCCGTCGATGACGAAGCCATCCGCAGAAATCCGATCGTTGGTCCGAATAATGACCGTTTCACCTATTTGGATTTCCTCGACCGCGACTTCGACCTCTGTACCGCCTCTTCGAACAATTGCGGTATCGGGTGCGATATTGGCCAGCTCTTCTATGGCGCGGCGAGCGCGTCCCATCGCGAAATTTTCCAAGGAATTACCAAGCGAAAATAGGAACAACAGCAATCCACCTTCGCTCCACTCGCCCAGCACGGCCGCGCCCAGTGCAGCTACAATCATCAAAAAATCGATTTCAAACCGACCACGAAGCAGTTTCGTTACCGCATCAATTGCGGCGAGTAAACCTCCGCAAAAATAGCAGGCCAAGAAGAGGCTGATGGGCAGATAGCTGGGCAGAGAAACAAAATAACCCGATATCCAACCGGATACTAAAAACAGGCCGCATGCAATCGCAAGCTTTAATTCAGATGCTTCACCAAAGTGCTTACTTGGTTGATGTGCATGCGCCATTTTCGTTGAATCGCCAATTCGGAACTGTGGTGGAAGGTCTGCTCAAGCCAAAAGATGTCGAGACGGATTGAGACCATAACATCCGACACAGATCAGTTTCTTTTCTTGTCAAGCTTTCGTTCCATCGCATGCTGCAACGTCGTGGTCGCATTTGCAATCAGTTCCGCAACAGAATCACCACGACACGTCACGCTTATCATATCCCCGAATCGACGGTGAACTTGCGCCTTGGCAAGACCATCGAATTTTTGCGATGCCAATGTTTCGTCTTCCAAATGAATTTCAACCATTTCAATTTCACTTTCGAACCGCTTCAACGTTCGTTCAAGACGCTCCTCAACCGTTCGTTTGGTCTCATCAACGACCTGCTTGGTGAGTTTTTCTTTAGAAGCGAGTTTATTCGCGTGAACAACAATTTTCATTTCAATCTCCATAGGTGCAAACGACACGATTAGACCAACGCAATACGACTAGATCAAAAGTGTGCCACGACTGACAAGGTATTAGATTTAGGTGCGAACCGCCAACCAAATGACCATTTAACGCTAAACTGCACGGCCCCTGTGAGACCGCAATCCGAGACCGCAAGCTGAGGATCACCAAAACGAGGCAATCAATATCGCCGCAAATCCACTAAAAACATTGACGCAAGACGACTTTGCCAATGACGCGTGAGCGATTCCACATTCGCATTGAATCATCAAGAAGCGTTGAAACCAAATGACGCTCAACATCACCGCTCACCCATCTCTAGAAGCCCTTTTTGTTCCCAAAAGGCTTCATCGTCAACCATGATACATGGGCTAAATCCCCATCGAACTCGGGCTCGAAATCGGGATTGTCTTTTTGCGGCAAGACACGGTCGATCTTACCATCAGGTTTTTCCACATCACTATTCTCCATATTTTTAACCGCCTCCTCTGACGTCGCGATATCCAATTCCGGCTGTTCCAGGTTCTTTTCACCGGTCTTGCAAGGAAAGTTTTTCAGGTTGTTTTCCATAGCGTTGCCTTTTCAAATTGAAATAAAGGTTATCGACTTTATGATGCCTCCCTGCAATTTTAATGCCAAGATTTCACAACATCTTCCGGCTGCTGATTCTATCAGAATTAAGAACGGTATTTTCGAAAGCGACCCGAGGCCGGATAAAGCCGGTATTGAAAACACCCTATGACATGGGCGAATTCGCACGATATGTTTATTGTTTTAAGACGTAACCGCACATTCGAGCTAAATTCGTCGACTCGATTCACTGGGGAAAGGAACGTGGAATGACGTTTGCTATTTTTGCCCAGTCAACTTTTGAACAGTCAACTTTTGAACAGTTCCCGCGATAAACCCAGAAATCGCGGCCAAATCCGAACGGATAAGGCGCCATGATCCCAAAAACCATTCTTTGTCCAACCGATTTTTCAATCCTTTCGAAGCAGACCTTGCGTTACGCTGCCGCATTCACATCGACTCACGACGCCCGCATGACCGTAATGAGTGTTTCTGACAATTTCTTTGGCGTCGATCCAGACTCGACGTTGTATACCAGTTCGATGCGAACATTCATTTCCGATTTGGCAACGCTACGAGACGAGATCCGCAGTTTACGGCAGGTTAACGTTTCCTCCTATCATTGCCTTGGGAATCCAGCAACTGAAATATGCAACCATGCTTCAAAAGAGCACTTTGATTTAATCGTGATTGGCTCGCATGGTCGAACGGGTTTTAAAAAATTACTGCTCGGAAGTGTTGCCGAAACGGTAATCAAAAAATCGGCAACGAATGTTCTCGTTGTAAAACCTTCGACAAATTCGGACAGTAGTCCAACCACCCATTTCACTCCCGCTGAACCCAAAAATTCTCCCGTAGTCGTACCCTATGATTTTTCCGATGGTTGCGATTATGCCGTGGAGTATGCGTCCAAACTATTCAGCGATGAAACACCGATTATTGCATTGAACATTGCCGAATCGCTGGATTTACCTGACGAATCGCCTGACAAAAAACGGTTACGGGAAAAGGACGTCTTCGAAGAAGATCGCGATGAATTCCGCAACCGAATGCCATTGTCTAGCGATGACCGAATCTCATTTCGGACGCACTTCTCAAATGACATTGCCAAACGGATTGCAAGTTATTGCGAGCAAGTTGACGCCAAGATGGTCGTAATTCCCTCCAGACAAAAGAGTTTGCTGGAACGCATAATTTTAGGCAGCACGGCACGGAGCGTTGCCCGAATTGTGCATTGCCCGGCGCTGATCGTAAAGGATCTTGATCCCGCTGCAAAAAATATGCCTGACGATCTGACGACGGATATGCATCGAACGATTTAAAGTGAAACACGTTGTCGAATCACGCGACAACCCTCAATTTTTTTGATAGGGCAGTCGATCAAGCAAATACCACAATTAACCACCTCCGAGCTAAATTGACCATTGAGCCCGTCGCAATTACCGCAGTTAACCGTTCCATTTTTCAAATTTATGAACGATTGTGGTGAACCTCATTCAAATTGGAAAGCCATTTTTTGGGTCGCTTACATCAGAGACTGAAACAAGCGACCGATATAGTGGATTCACCGCAGCAACGAACAATTCGCATGGCTCCGGCGATACAGTCTTGATAAAACAAGAAACGATGCCGGTTACTGGAATTCAAGGCGAACTGCGTGGTACCAGGTTGTGAAATCGAAATTGTAGTCCCAAAAACGGATCATCCGATCGTCGGAACTGAACAACATCAAACGCTTTTTCTGTTGAGAGGCAAGTCCACATAAGGCTTTTCAAGGCGATCCACCTTGGCCATCGATGGGTTTTCCTTTCCAATGCGGAAAGCGATCCGATTTGTTCTCAAGACAGACCCTAAAAAAGCAAAAGTGTTAGCTGAAAAACATTGCAATGGTACCCACCCCACACTTTACTTCAACACTAAATCAAATTTAATGTCCACCAAAGCTAAAGAATCCTATTTTGATCGGTACGG
The DNA here is from genome assembly GCA_905480545.1 of uncultured Pirellulaceae bacterium. Taxonomy (GTDB): domain Bacteria; phylum Planctomycetota; class Planctomycetia; order Pirellulales; family Pirellulaceae; genus JABAAE01. Next base: position 15,429 of record CAJQQR010000203.1, on the reverse strand, counting down.
TCAATTGCAGGCGTACGTCGGCTGGTCTCCAGAGGATGCAACGCGTATCGCCGCAGTGAAACAACTCGTCTCGCCGAGTTTCCCCGAGATGATTGACGACTTTTACGCGACGATTAAACGGACCGACGATGCCGTAAAAGTACTGACAGGCGGCGACACACAAATCAATCGATTGAAGCAAAGCTTAACAAGTTGGATCAATCAACTTTTTGACGGCAATTTTGATGAAATGTATGTTGACCAGCGACTTCGTGTCGGTCATCGCCATGTCGAAATTGGCCTCGATCAAGTTTACACAAACGTTGCGTTGTCACGGCTTCGCAGTTCGATTAATCAAACAATCATAGCGAAATGGAGCGGCGATCAAATTGAATTGGCAGAAACGATCACTTCGGTGAATCGAATTTTAGATTTAGATCTAGCCGTCATCGAAGACGCTTACCAGATCGCCCATACCAAGCGTCAAAAGCAGGAGGAACGATACGCGACGATCGGAAAAGTCTCCGGCGGCATTGCCCATGAAATTCGTAACCCGCTTAACATTATGAAAACCTCAATCTACTATCTGAAAAACGCCAAAGACATTTCCGATGAGAAACGCGATAAACATATCAGCCGTATTGAGGCGGCGATCGATGACTCCAATCTAATCGTCACCGCCCTATCAGAATTCGCCAGGCTACCCGAGCCAAATCTAACGACAATATCAATGGAGAAGCTTATTCAGGAAACGATTGCGAAAAACGTTCTGCCGGGTGAACCGTTTAAGAACCAAATGCGATTTTCCGTGGCTTGCTCTCTGTCGGACGACCATATCTTGGGGGAATCGGCGCAACTCTTGATTGCTTTTGGTAATTTAATCAGGAACGCATGCCACGCAGTCAATTATGAGGGCGAAATTGACGTCATGATTGGAGAACGCAACGGAAAGAAAATGATTGCGATTAAAGATAACGGCATCGGAATCGAAGAGGACAACATCAAACGTATTCTTGAACCACTTTTCACAACCAAACCAAAGGGAATCGGATTGGGCCTTGCAATTACCAAAGCTATTTTCGATGCACATCGCGCCGAACTTACCGTCGATTCAAAGGTGGGACAAGGCTCTGAATTTGCCGTCCTATTTCCGATTCGAGAGGACGTGTAATGATGCAACTGAGAATATTAATTGTTGATGATGAGCTTGCAATCTGTGAAAACCTATCCGATATCCTGGAAGATTTTGGTCACGACGTTCATTGGGAAGTCGACCCTGAATCAGCTTTGAGTACCATCGAACGTGAGAATGAATGTGTTTTTGACGTTGCGATTCTGGATTTCAAAATGCCAAAAATGAACGGCGCTGACCTACTTTGCAAGATTCGCGAGAAATGCCCAGATATCGTTGCGATCTTAGCCTCGGCATTTTGCGATGATCTGAAAGTCAAAGATTCGCTGAAAAACGGTTTTAATCAGATCATGGAAAAGCCATTGGACGTCAGCAATCTTTTAAAACTGCTCGAAGGCTTAACACCCCTGGTATTATGCGTTGACGATGACCAGGAGTTTTGCGATTCACTTTTTGAAATCTTTCAGAGTAAGGGAATTAAGGCCAGCTTTTCGAATGATATCGAAAATGCAAAACAGATAATTCAATCGAGTTCTTTTGACGTTGTTCTCGTTGATTTAAAACTGCCTGATGGCAATGGTTCCGATACCATTCGTGAAATTAATTGCCAGCGACCGGACATCAAAACAATTTTAATTACCGGATACCCGGATCAACTCGAGCAAAACTCAGCTGATATACCGGAACTTCAACCCGATGCCGTTTTCTTAAAACCGATCGACCCGGCCCATTTAATGAACGTCATATTTCGACTTTCGAATCAATCAACGTAACGTCGCCTCCGAGGATGCGTTTTTTTACCGTCAACGAATGCCATCAACAAGAAAGTAGGGATGCACGGGATGCCGTGCTGGGGCCTCCCTATTCCGCTTTTAAAAATTCAAATCCCCGAAAGGAAAGTTTTGATTGCATATTCTAATCGTTGAAGATGATGATGATGGCCGAGACAACTTTGTCGACGTTCTTGAAATGGACTCTCATGACGTGACAGCAGCCTGCTCGGGAAAAGAGGCACTGCAGTTCTGCGAATCAGACCAGTTTGATGCGGTCATTTTGGACTGGAATTTACTGGACGCCACGGCCGACCGATTGATACCACATATCAAGAGACTTCAGCCTCAAAAGCCCATCGTTGTCGTGACTGGCTATGGAGATGTGGAGCTGGTTGTGTCGGCGATGAGAACTGGCGTTTGGGATTACCTCGCCAAACCGATCAATCCAGAGGTCTTGCGGGCGACACTCGCGCGGGTTGAAGAACGCAAAGCCAACCTTGAATCAATTAAGCGAATCCAGCAGAAACTCGTTGAATCGGAACGCTTAGCTGCGATCGGGCAGATGGTTGCGGGACTGGCCCACGAGAGCCGAAACGCATTTCAAAGGTCCCAAGCGTGCCTTGAAATGCTTGAGCTAAATCTAGACGATGACAAAGAGAACGTTGCAATTGTCGGAAAGATCCAAAATGCCCTGGAGGAACTTCATCAATTGTACGAAGAAGTCCGCGACTATGCAGCGCCGATCGTTCTGGACAAAAATCAAGTCAACATCCACACTCTGATTCAAGATACTTGGCAAGAGATCTCTATCGCTAATCCTGAATTGAATTCGAAACTTTTCATTCAATGCAACGATACAACGGGAACGAAGACCGTAACGCTCGATAAACGTCGCATGCAACAAGTCTTTCGAAACGTCCTAGAAAACGCTAGAGATGCCAACGAAAAAAAACTGCAGATCTCATCGGAAAAATCAACAGGAAAGCAAGAGATAGCGGTCAGTATTTCTGAGAGTGAGAACGACATCCAAATATCTATTTCCGATACAGGTGGGGGAATTCAGACAAAAGACAAGGCCGAGATTTTCGAACCGTTTTTTACAACAAAAACTCGTGGCACCGGTCTTGGACTCGCCATCAGCAAACGGATTATTGACGCTCACTCCGGAACAATCGACGTCGAAGATTGTCACAACGGCTCGACTTTCCACATCCGACTTCCGATTTCGAACTAAATCATCAGGCCATGCCGGACTCAGCTAGCTGCTTGGTGATTCCTCCATAGGCTAACCCAGCAAAAAAGCACCGAAACTCTATAACATCAACCTTTCCCTTGTTGATGAATTTTGAAAGACTCCAGACACCGAGGTTTTTCTTACTGAAACAGTCACGTGCAAAAGGAGTTTAAAGTGCTACGTTCCACATTGATCGTCGGAATCTTATTTGTTTCAAGTAACTTATTTGGCCAGGATGGTGTTTCAGCGTTCAATGATCCATTTGCACCAAAGACCGTAACGAACAAGAGCGTTTCGGGGGAAAGCAACTCGTTTTTTCCAAAGGTCCCAGCATTAAAAATGCCCAAAATCCCTAACCTCAATCCATTTTCGAAAAAGGCCAACAGCCAAAAGCTAGGCCCACGCAAACCCAATATGTTTCAGCAAATCGGAACGGGCACAAAGAACCTCTTTACCAAGACTGGCCACACGCTGATGCCGTGGACCAAACCCAAACTGACTCCGTCCAATCAGATTGTACCAGCCTACTTAAGAAACGCATCCAAGCCAAAAAAACAAAGCTCCGGGATTAAGCTGATGAGCTTTTTTCAACCTGAGCCAAAATCAGAAAAGCCGCGATCACCAAACGACTTTTTCAAACGAGATCGCCCTGGTATGGACAGGTAGAGTTTCATGCTTCGACTTTTCAACGCGAATTGGATGACGGCGAAAGTCATTCGGGTGCGCCCATAAACCCTGCGTTTCCCTGATCGCTTCGGTAGGCGGCATCCGCCGCACCGTTACTGAAGGCAACGCGTTTAAACGCTAAACCGGTGGCCATCTTAGAACAGGCAGTGCTGATACGACCTCGGCTTGATCGATCCAGTGACCCCTCAGCTATCAAATCGAAATCTCGATTTCAGTAGATGCTCTTTTCAAAACTTAGGTTGCCGATATCGGGACTTGGCGACTATCACTTCTTTCGCAAAAAGCTGCTTACAAGGTCAACAAAGCGTTTCCCCTGCGATCACTGACACACCCTTGAGACGATTCAGTTTCTACGGTAGCCCTCGAAATAACTGACTTGACGGTCCGTATGTCGTTTTAAACCCGGACTGAACTAAATCCCAAAGGTTAGCACAATGACAATGCTCTTTTGTGATTCGAGAAGCAACGTAGAGCAAATTTACGTTATGCTCCAAATGATTCAGCTTGCGACGAACCGAGGCAACTACGTTCGTTGCAATAGCTTCTGCTAGTCTTCCCAATCGATGATTACTTTCAAGCTGTCCTTATCCGCAGCACGACTAATTGCGGCCATGATCTCCGTATGATGAAATTTCTCGGTCTCGTTCGTCATTAAATCGATTTTCGGCAGTTTGTTCTCAGACAACATTTGATGGGCCAGACGAATCCCGTGCATGCTTGAACCATGCGTTGCTTGGTAGCACTGCAGCCGATAATGAATATCGTTATTAAGATCGATTTCATGAGCCAATCGAGGCTTACCGTCAGCGCCTTTAACACCCGCATGCCCGTCCAACACCGTACCGTACCCCATCAGCTTGGGCGCAACCTCGTAAGCGGCAGCAACTGGAGCATTGACCATGACAAAATGCGGCTCATTAAACGGCTTACATTCTGCCAAAACATTTTCCACAACATTCTCGTCCCAACGAACCCCGACGACATTGTCATCACCAAAGTCACGAAGAACTCTTTCCAATCGATCAATCCCTCGATTCACCAAGATGATTTTCCGAGCCTTCATCGCTTGGGCACACTGCAGTGCGTAGGTACTTTGCGAACCGGCGCCTAACAGAACGACGATTCGGTTTTCAATACAGTTGTTAACTCGGGTCATACCTTCTAAACCACATGCTAACGGTTCCAACTGACAGGCACGATTCGCATCAAATCCATCCTGAAACTTAACGATCGGTCCGTACTCAACAAACCATTGGGGCAAAATTGCATGAGATCTCGCAAAACCGGAGAACTCATGTCCGGTTGCTTGCGTGTTTGGACAGCTGGTCCAATCTCCAGTTCCGGTCGGACCGCAATAGATGCAGGAAGAATCTCCGCACGGGATATCGCATCCCAAGCCGACGAGATCTCCGACTCTAAATTTGGAAACACCCTCTCCGACCGCGTCGACAATACAACTTGCTTCGTGAAGAATAATTGCTGGCCAAGACTTGATGCGAGGCAACCCGACGTTGTAAATCACAACGTCTGACTGGCAAACCGATGTCTTCGATGTCTTCAATCGAATTTCACCTGGACCGGGTTCGCCGATGGCTTCGTCTTTGGCCTGAAATGATCCGACGGGTTGATCAAGGTAATAAACTAGGTTCTTCATTGCACTTCCGAAACATTTTTCTGTAAGCTCTAACCATAATACACGCTCATTTTGGTACAACCGGCGAGTGAAACATTTAGAACCGCCAGCAATTTGACTTGAAGATCGCGACGACGTTACAGGAAGCTAATAAATGAGATTATTCGAAGGAACCCAATGGGATGCGATACCAAAATGTGACCGTTGTGGAAAACTCGAAACTGAATGCAATTGCTGTCCAATTCCCAAGCCCAAACCGGCCGCGGTTCCGCCGGAAAAACAATCGGTTCGCATGACGACGGAGAAGCGAAAACGAGGAAAATGGATGACTGTTCTTGTTGGCTTTCAATTTCCCGACGACGAAGAACGCAAGGACTTTTTAAAAAAGCTAAAAGACCATTGCGGCGCGGGAGGAACGATCCAGGGTGAGGAGCTCGAAATCCAGGGGGATCAAACGAAAAAGCTCCGGCCCTTTTTGACACAACTCGGATATCAACTGAAGTGATGATTTTAAACTGACGGTATCATGTTGCGGCTGTTCAATTCCCCAAGAACTTGTAGGCACCTTGTCCCGTAATGAAGATTACCGAATGATAAAGACGCGCAGGCGAAAACCGACTTTGCTCGTTCCCGAAAAATTTGCGTGAGAGTGACAGATTCGATTTGCAAAAAAGCGGATGGGCAAAATTGTGGTTGAGCGGCAGATCCCAACCTTAAATTTCCCATTTTGAGAATCAAGTCATTCCATTGATCAGAAACTGGAAGAAGGTCATTCATGCTTGAGATTACGAATTTAAAAAAATCGTTTCGTCAGCCGAATGGCGAAATCGTAGAGATCTTGGACGTGCCACAATATTCTGTCGCCAACGGAGAGCAAGCGGTGCTTGTTGGAGCCAGCGGCGGCGGCAAGACGACTTTATTGCACATCATTGCCGGGATAACCGTTGCCGATCAAGGAAAAGTCATCGTGGCCGGTTCGGACATCAGCAAGTTCTCAGAGAGTGGTCGTGATCGCGTTCGATCCATGAATATCGGTTACGTGTTTCAGACTTTTAATTTGCTACCGGCGTTTTCAGCGTTGGAAAATGTTGAACTGGGAATGGCCTTTTCCGGTTCGATTTTTTCGAATTCCAAACGGAACCCCAAACGTGCGAAACAACTGCTCGACCAAGTAGGCTTATCCCACCGGATGCACAGCAAGCCATCGACCATGTCGGTTGGCGAACAGCAGCGAGTTGCGGTGGCCAGAGCATTGGCCAATCGTCCTAAATTGCTGTTAGCAGACGAACCGACGGCAAACGTTGACCCAGCCAATCAACAACAGATCGTAGACTTAATTCAGAATTGTTGTCGAGAAGAAAATATTGCGATGGTGATGGTCACTCATTCGGTGGAAGTCTCCAAACAATTCAGCCGTGTTGACGAATTGAACGACATCAACCATTTAATGCAAAAGGCGTAAGATGAGTGTTTTTTGGATTGCTTGGAAAAGCATCAAACATCGTGGATTTGCCTCGGTACTCACCATTCTATCGATGATGTTAGGGGTCATGCTTGTCGTATGCGTGTTGACGATTCATGGCGTTGTAGAACGATCGTTCTCCAACAACGGCGAGGTCGGGTATGACGTTTTGATCGGAGCCAAGGGAGGCGATTTGGACCTGGCGCTCAACAGCGTCTATTACTTAAGCAAACCGGTAGAAACGATTCCGTACGAGTATTACTTAGCTTGTAAAGATCAGGAGTTTCGCCAAAAGGAGTTTATGCGATCGCTTCACGTTCGGGCCCATCGCAGCCGAGCGATGATGGATGAGGTGCTGCGAGCCAATATGGAGTTAGCAGAATTAGGTGGCCCGGTAAGCCTAGCAAATGAATTGACATTTGACGCCGATGAAAGTCAAACACTGGAAGCAACCGGAATGTTTGAGGACGGTGTGTTCTACAGACGGAGTTACGTCGCGAAAGCGATCCCCATATTGCTGGGAGACTATTTCGACGACTACCGAGTTGTTGCCACGGTTCCTGAATTTTTTGACGATCGAGTTTTTGGTCAGGAAGACGAACCGAGCGAAGCTGACGACGGCACGATTATCGAAACCGATTCTGACGAAGAACTTGAGAAGGTCTCATTTGATTTTGCAGACGGCCAATCCTTTGAAGCGTTCAGTAAGGAAAACGGATTCATGGAATGCGTCCTGGGCTGGCGCGTTGCGAAGGAAACGAAAACCAAAGTTGGTGACACGATCCAAATCACGCACGGCGTCCCGGCATCAAAGGGGGGAGACGACGCATTGCATGAGCAACTGTTCAAAGTCGTCGGCATTCTAGCCAGGAGAAATCAACCGGAAGACCGAGTTGCCTTTGTCAATATGGACGGCTTCTTTTTGATGAATGATCATCAAAACAAGCTCATGACGGAAGAACAGGAAGAAGCAGAATTTGAGGAAAAAGGGGACGCGGCTTTTGCAAATCAATTCGATAGCCAGTTGGTACCATTACCGCTCGAGCAGCGTAGAGTCTCGGCAATTCTAACTTTTTCAACGCTAGTTGGCGGTGTGAATTGCTATGCGCCTTCGATTCGGCGACAAGTGAACAAAGGCACCTTGGAGCAGACAACCGACTGGAGCGATTTTCCGCCGCCGCGACTTCAGAAAGCTGCATCTGCGATCTTTCCCATCGCCGAAATTAGCAAACTTTTCGTTTCGATTGTAACGCCGATCCAAACCGTGCTACTCGTCTTGACGTTTATGATTTGCGTCGTTTCCGGGATCAGTATCTTGGTGAGCATTTACAACTCGATGAGCGATCGACGGCAGGAAATTGCGGTGATGCGTGCGTTGGGAGCCAATCGGGGAAACATCATGACTATTATTCTCGTTGAGTCGTCGATGTTAGCCATTTTTGGATTGGCACTGGGCTGGCTGGCCGGTCATGCATTGATCGCGGCCTCTTCGCCGTACGTCGACGCTTACGCCGGCGTTAGCGTTGGATTTATGGATTTTGCGTCACCGATTGGGCGTTACGTCAACTTGTCCCCCGAGTCACTATTGAGTTGGTTGCCGAATTTCTCAGCCGAGTTTTACTTATTGCCCGCAATCATGTTCCTCGCCATAGCGGCAGGGATGATCCCCGCAATTGTGGCATATCGGACTGATGTTGGACAAAATCTCGGAAAATAAGGGACCTTGCTGTCGTCCCGGCTTAGCTCCAGCCCCATCCAGAAATTTTGGACAAGGTTTGGAAATTAAAGTGAGCGTTGTAATAATTGGTCAAATGGGCTTTTTTGCGGTTAACAGGCGGCAAGAAACCCGAGATAATCAGACTAGATTGTGATTCGTCCCTTCGGCTTTAAAAAATGTTGACTTACCTGACCCGCCTAAAAAATTTCTCGTTGCTTTTCACTCCATCTTTTCTTTTGGCGTCAACTGTTTTTGTGACGTTGACCTCTAAGCCAGCGACCGCCAACTCTGTGTGTCCGTTCTGCACCCCTGTCGCGCCGACATTTGCGGCCGAGATGAGTTCGACAGATGCAGTCGTGATTGCGAAATTAGTGAAACGCGGAAAACGAGAACAGGCCTCAACCAAAATTGCCAATGAGCTTGGGATCGCCAGACAGACTCCGTCATCGGTCGGAAAGTCTGAATTAGAAATCGTGAAGGTCTTAAAGGGCGAAAAATTCCTGAAAGCTGGCGACATGATTGAAGCTTATGTTTTCGGCGATGCCATCAAAGGCGATTCTTTCTTTATTACTGGAGTCGAGCCACCGGCATTTTCCTGGTCGACATTAAAAGCGAACAAACGCGTTGTTGATTACGTTACGAAGATTAAATCACTTCCGGTCGATGGTCCCGAGCGCTTGACGTTCTTTTTAAACTACCTGGAAGATGACGAAGAAATTCTCGCACGGGACAGCTATGACGAATTTGCTTTGGCTCCGTTCTCCGATGTGAAGGGGATCAAAAAGCTCATTGAAATCGAGAAAATACGGAAATGGATCGAGGACGAAGATATTCCGGCTTCTCGAAAAGGACTTTACTTCACGCTGTTAGGAATTGCGGGCGGGCCCAAGGACGCTGACTTCTTGGAAAAATTGATGCGATCGGCTGATGAACGAAAAAAGACCGCGTTGGATTCAATGATTGCTTGCTATGTGACATTGAAAGGGGCCGATGGCCTGAAGTTGATCAACCAATTGTTTTTGGGGAACAAGGACGCCAGCTATTCCGACTCATTCGCCGCGATCGCTGCCTTGCGATTCCACAGCACCGAAGCAAAAGTTCTCAAAAAAGAACAAATTGTTGGATCCTTGCGTTATATGTTGGATCGTGATGATCTCGCCGATTTAGTGATTGCTGACCTTGCCCGCATGGAGGATTGGTCGGTTATTGATAAGTTGGTCAAATTATTTAAGGCTGCGGATCCAGAGACCAGCTGGGTTCGGATGCCAATTGTCAACTATTTGCGGGCATGTCCACTTCCAAAAGCCAAGACGGTTGTGGCAGAATTAGAGAAATTGGATCCCAAAACGTTTAAGCGTGCTCGGGCATTCTTCCCAGAATACGAATTGGGAGATGACGACGACGGTGATTCAGAACAGACAACAGAAGGGCCAGCTGACACAAAAAAGATCAAATCGAAATCGGGGTCGGATATCGACAAATAAAAGATTCCAACTCAGATTTTCAGGGAGAGGTGAACGGTTACGTAACTGGAGATTGGCACTTTCAAACCAAAATCCATTCCTCTTGAAAAAACTTCGATTTGAATCTCGGCGAATGCGGGTTGGTGACAAAAGTGCATGGAACGCAGCAGTTACATTATTTGTATTACAGATTGGTTTGATGGATTATTTTTCTAAAACTCCGATTAGGCTTCTGCTTTTGATCCTGATCGTCCCAACATTGCTTTGGGGATACGGAAAAGCGATTGTCCAATTTGCACAAACCACCAACAACGCAAATGAGCGTGGTGATGTGGCTACCGACAGCGTCACCGATCGCGAACGGGCGGATGGCTCAAATCGTAAAACGAACGCAGAGGCGAACCTTGGAACGCGAGCCGTCGCCGCACCTAAGCACCGAGGGATCGATGCAAACAGCGCACTGCCTCAAGTTGCCGATGACCTTATTGAGAAATCGAATCGCTCTCATTCAACCGGTGGCGATTCCTCATCCGTTTCTCAAGCGCTCGATGGAGAGTTAAATGTGCAGACAAAAGAGTCGCTTGTTGATGCCAGATCAGCGAAGAGGGCAATGGAAACGAATGATGCCAATTCTGAAAAAGCCAAGGCACGAGGTTCTGAAATAGCCAATCCGAAAGTCTTGGAATCCGAAAAAGCCCTCGAAAATTCGAAAAAATCTATGGAGCGTTCCGGCGGTGTGATCGAACCAGGCGGGGAATCGACAACGTATAGTAATCGGGTGTTAAAGCCAATCATTCCGGTCTCGACGCGAATGACTGATGAACGCAACTTGAAGATTAAATCCGTTGAAACGACCCCTCAGGCGTCCGTTATCGGGGTTTTGGGTATTCCAACGATTCTATTTACGGGATTGTTCTTCGTGATGTGGGGAATCATCAGCGGTAGAATTCAACGAATCATGTTTTAATTGACTTGCTGAAACTCGTCAAAGACTCCAGAAAATCCGGTTTATTTGCACCCACTCGCTAACATTTGTTGGCCAATTTTGTTTTGATTCGAAGTTCGGTGTAGGAAACCATAGGCAAGATGTCCGTTAAAACCTCAGAAGCGATTTTATCCGATCGTCATCACGACGAAGAAAACAACGTTCAGACCTACAAGCAAATCAGCAAGGGTGCGGTTCTATCGGTCGTTTTAGGATTGCTTTCAACATCCGGTTTTTTGTTTCAAACGGGAATCGGCTTGGCAATTGTAGGTATTGGCCTCGGAATTGTTGGGTATTTAGGTGTTCGCCGTTATCCGGATGAATTAACTGGAAAAAGCGTCGCCGTGTTCGGCATCGTGCTCTGCGTTCTTACGCTTTTTGGGGCAACGAGCCTTCATGCCTACATCTACATGACGGAGGTTCCTGACGATTGCGAACGTCTAACTTTTGGAGAGATCAAAGCGAAGACGTTTCCGAAGTACCAACCAACCGAAAAAGCCCTTCAAATGGATGGAAAAAAAATCTTTATCAAGGGCTACACGTTTCCAGGATCAAAAAAGAACAACCTGAGCAACTTTCTCCTGGTGGGTGATTTTGACACATGTTGCTTTGGCGGTAATCCAGAACCGACCCACTTGATCAAGGTCACTATTAATGGCTCGCGAAAAATAGACTATAGTAAGCGGTTAAGAAAGCTGTCCGGTACGTTTCGTGTTCTCCCACGGCTTTCGAAAAACATTGATGACAAGCCCTATCTCTACGAGCTAATTGCGGAAAACATCAAATGAAACTCGTCTGCCAAATCAAACCTTGGGGTCACGTTTTGATCGCAATTGCATTCAGTGTTTTATTTAATCCAATAAGTGCCGCTGCTCAGGAACCGCAAAACGTCTCGTTTGACGATTTCAAGTTTGAGATGAAAAAAGGGGAAAAGTTCAAGGATTCGATGATTACCGACGAAATCAAAGCATTTGTTGGGAAAAAAATCATCATCCGCGGCTATATCTTGCCGACATCGACTTCAAAACTCAAGCAATTTATATTCGTTCGCGATAACAAAGAATGCTGCTTTGGTCCCGGTGCGATGCTTTACGACTGTATGGTCGTTAAGATGAAAAAGGGGCTAACGACAAAATTTACGACGCGCCCTATCGCGGTCGAAGGTGAATTCAAAATAAAGAAACTGGGACCAGCAGAATCCCCACTTGCAATTTACGAATTGACTGGACTAAAAGTCAATTGACTTGAAATGACAACCGGAGTAGTTCCAGCATGGCAAAACATTTAAAACTTCAACATAGCGAGTCGGTAGTCCTGACTGCTGCGTCTCAAATCTACGCTGCCTACATAACGTCCGGCAAAGTTTCCGACGGTGACGAAGATAAAATGATGGCGAAGTCGATCAGGGAAGCCATCAAACTCGCGGTGGCCACCGACGAAGCAATCATAAGCGATGCTGAACTGAGTTAACTGAGCGAACTTCAATTTCGGACAGCCGATTCTTCACGTCAGAATGAAGTCGAGCGAATTTGGCGAACGTCTGATTCGATTTGCATGCGCAACTCTTCCGCCGATGAAAACCTTTTTACATCGCGAACCTTCTGGATGAATTCGACGCAAATCATTTGATCGTACAATTCGACGGTAGCGTCAATCAAATGGACCTCGACTTTTCGCTCAACCACGTTAAACGTCGGATTTGATCCAATATTAATTGCGCATTTGACAGACTGGTCATTCAGCGAAACTCGACCAGAATAGACCCCGTCACCTGGAAGAAGCGTCGCAATGTTCTGCAAGTTTGCAGTGGGGAACCCCAGTTGCCGACCGCGTTGGTCACCCGCTACAACGACACCCTCAATTTGATAGGGCTCGACAAGCAATTGGTTCGCTAAGCCCACCTCGCCGGCCTCCAGCAATCGACGTATCACACTGCTGGAAATTGGTGACCGATCATTTTCGATAATCTGCACGGCTTCGAAATCCATCTCATTTGCGTTACAAAGCTCACCAAGCCTCTGCACATTCCCAATCCGGTCTTTTCCAAAGTAAAAGTTGGGACCTTCCACAATCGCCCTAGCACGCAATTCATCACGAATAAATTTTTCGAAAAAATCCACATAGGACATTTCCAAGAGATCCGTTTTGGTGGGGTACGCGAACAGAAAATCAACTCCACAGCTCTTCAACAATTCCGCTTTACGCTCTACCAACGTCAACTTGGGCGGAAATCGATCCGGGCGGAGAATCTCCAGCGGATGTGGATCGAACGTAAACACTACCGAAGGGCATTGATAATTCATCGACTTGGCTTGAAGCGCTTTCAGAAGAACGCGGTGCCCCGCATGGACGCCGTCAAAGTTCCCAATAGAAAGGACCGTTTGATTGATCCCGTCAAGTTCAGCAAAATCGCGAATAATTCGCACGAATGGATGGTTCAAAAGGAGGAAAGAAACGCAACAAAAATCAACTTGCCATTATGCCGCTTTGCTACGTGGGATTTCAAGGTTAAATAACCCGAAGATCTCTTTTTGATTTAACCCGGTTGAAGATGCGCATTTGTTTCCCAACACCGCCTCAAACAATTCGCGTTTCTTTTCAAGCACATCGTGAATGCGTTCCTCAATCGTTGACGTGCAAATAATTCGCTTAACGGTCACGCTTCCGGCCGAACCTAAACGATGCGCACGATTGATCGCTTGGTCTTCTACCGCAGGATTCCACCATCGATCATAGAGAAAAACGTATCGGCAAAACTGTAAATTCAACCCTACGCTCCCCGTTCCGTAGCTCATAAGGATAACAGGGCGATTTTTTGAATTTTTAAATTCATCTAATATGCTATCGCGGTTTTTGGACGGAATCTTTCCATGATACTGAAGTGGATTGAATGCCTTGATCTTGTCGGAAATTTTTTCAATCGTGTTAACCCACTGGCTAAACACGATCGCCTTATGGCCGCTTTTTACAACCTCTTCCAAATCCGCGACCAACTGATCAGTTTTGGCACTGTCGCCGGTCAGCGGATCCTCATTGCAAATCTGCTTCAATCGCAAGACTAATTCAAAGACATGCTGAACGGTTAATTGACCACCCAGTCGGTTCAATTTCACAATACCTTCTTTTTCCGCCCGTTCATAAGCCTGCCATTGATTGTCACTCAAATTCAGGTACGCATCGTTGATAATTTTTGGCGGCATATCGTCAAGCACTTCGTCTTTCGTTCGACGAAGAATATGATCACCAACTTCTGCAGCCATTTTGTGCGGTTGAGTCCCGGACGGAACCAGTCCATCTGACAAGAAGTCGAATATTCCAGCCAAATCATCCGCTGAATTTTCGATTGGCGTCCCGGTCAACGCCCAATTTCGCGAGCGTGAAATCGATTTAACCACCCGACTGGTTGAGCTTTTGGGATTCTTGATGCGCTGTGCTTCATCGAGAGCAACTAAATCGAAATGCAACGCTTGATCCTGAATGAAATCAATATCCCGTAAAAGCAATTCGTAATTTGCAACTTTAACCGGAATCTGACGATTCAACCATTGCATCCGCCGTTTTGGTTGGTCACCACCAATAATCTCAATGGGAATCTCCGGTGCCCAAGTTTCGAATTCCTTAATCCAATTGGTGGCTAATGGCTTGGGACATATCAGCAGCACTTCGTTGATTTCTCGCGCATGCAACAACAACCGCATCGCCGAGATCGCCTGCATCGTCTTGCCTAAACCCATCTCATCGGCAAGCACACAGAACTGCCTTGGATACAAAAACGCGATTCCATCGTACTGATAAGGAAACGGCTGAAATTTAAACGCAATATTTTTCCCGGACAAAACCGACTCAAGCGGCGGTTGCAAAAGGTAAAACAAACGGTCTTGAACCCGAATCACATCATCAGAGGGCAGTATCCGCGTCCTACCTTTTTCTTGTTTTGAACGTTTAGCCTTCGTGTCTCCTTTTAATTCTGATTTTTCACCATCCAAGACAACCGCCGGCTGCGCCGACCACTTCGGCGGCGGGGCAAAATCAAAGCTATTCACTTCGACTTGCTTCCAATTGGACAGCCAACTATTCGCAGAGGCATTGAGCTCGCTGTGCAATTGTGACGCCTCGCAACGAATACTGAATTCATTGATCGAACTCGTGATAGCCGGGGACTCGACATCGACACACCCCAGGCTGATCAACGAAGCGTCGCCGACCGAATCGCCTCGAACTTCGCCGTCACAATCATCGCCAGCTCCGACAAAACGTTCCGCGTTGATAACAGGATTCGAATGCAAACTATCCATCTAAGCTGCCTTGCTGTTGGATTTACTTGCCTCTTGTATCGCTGTCACAAGTCGTTCAAATGGCTCGTC
>CAJQQR010000202.1 GCA_905480545.1 uncultured Pirellulaceae bacterium | reverse complement strand
TTGGCCAACGTTGTTTCTGCTTGCGCATCGATTGGAAACGCATTCCAATTCTGTGCTAATCGAATCGCAAGCCGTTTTTCTTTTGAGGTTTATCGCGGTTTACTGTGTGTTCGATGCATTTCAAGTGACCTATGCGGCGGCACTCAAAGGGGCTGGAGATACAATGTTCATTTTGTGGTGCACAATTCTTAACTCGATTGGCTTTGTTACCGTTGGCATCGTGGGATTAAGTTTCGTCCCGGTGGAGAACCGGTTGGCGTGGTGGTGGGCAATCATCACGGGGTGGATTTTGATGTTTGCCGTTGTGTTTGCGATTCGTTATCGAACTGGAAAATGGACCACAATGTCAGTGATCGAATTAAACTCGTCTGAAAGGCAGTAGTCCTCAATGAGTTGCCGTCAAAATGATGTCAGTTCAGCGAGATCGCGACGGTTTTCAGGTTGCGCGTTCATCACTAAACATAAATTCACCAGCAAAAACAGGTGTTTTTCGAATTCTTAAGCAACGGTACGTCGTTTGCCCTACATCCTTCTTGACTACATCACAAGGAGATTCCAACATGTTAACGCTAGTTACATTTTTGATGACTGCCTTCTTTTTTGGGGGGGCGTTTTTCGCCGCAGATACTTTTCGACTCATGTCGAAACAGAAGCAAATCTAGGCAATTGAACAAGCTGCATATTAAGCTTCCTTTAGGTGCGACGAGCAAGGGGCTGGAACGCGTTTGTTATCGAAAACGGCAGCGCTCAAGTTTGTACCAGAGTCTTGTTTAACCGTTCTCTGCAGCAAAATCGGTCATATATTCTGCTAAGGCTTCAACACCTTTGACGGGCATGGCATTGTAGATGGAAGCCCGGATTCCGCCCACACTTCGGTGTCCTGCAAGACCATGGAAACCCGCGGCCTCCGCATCACTCAAGAACCTGGATTGCAGTTCAACGCTTGGAAATTTAAAGACAATATTCATCAACGAACGGCAATCAGGATCTGCGTGGCCGATGTAAACACTGCGATATTTGTCGATAACATCGTAAAGCATTTTCGCTTTTTTCTGATTCTGCAAATGCATTTTCTCCAGCCCACCGATTTCATTCTTTAGCCAATCTACAATTAGGGATAATACATAGATCGCAAACGTTGGCGGTGTATTGAAAAGCGATTCGTTGTCAGCATGAGATCGATAATCCAGGTAACCGGGCAGGTTGCTTTTGCCCGATTGGAGTAAAGAACGTTTGGCAATCACCATCGTTAAGCCGGCAGGACCAGCATTTTTTTGGGCACACGCGTAGATCAAATCGTACTTTTCGATAGCGAGCGGTTTATGCAAAAAGTCGGATGAGGCATCGCAAATCATCGGGACGTCCCCGCAATCTGGCTCGGACGAGAATTGAACGCCTTGGATTGTTTCATTGGAAACGTAATAAAAATAGGAGTAGTTTTCAGCAGTGAGTTGAAACGACTCATTTGGTGTTTTGGTAAAGTGGTCTTCGCTGCCATCCCAAATCGTTTTTGCATTGCCCTGTTTGGCGGCTTCCTGAAACGCTTGCTTTCCCCACGATCCAGTCACCGCGTAGGCCGCACACTTCTCTTCATGCATGAAGTTCATGGGGATCATCGCAAACTGCAGTCGCGATCCGCCTTGCAGAAACATGATTTCGTATTCATCTGGGATCGACAACAATTCACGCAGGCCATCACGGGCGGCGTTGATGTACTTCGTAAAGGCTTTTCCGCGGTGACTAACCTCCAAAATCGAGCTGCCTACGTCAGGTAACGCAATCATCTCTTCGGCAATTTGCCGCAGAACCGTTTCCGGTAATACGGCTGGCCCGGCAGAAAAATTAAGGACTCGTTGTTCTGCGATTTCAGTTTGGGACATCTGTGCTCTGTCAAATTGCGTTTGGTTTGTATCCATGTCGATACTAAGTTGGCCGGAAATGCCTGCCTAGTGGCTCGTCAGGCCTGAATTGCAATGTAGCTACCGTCGCCAGACGGTGGAATTCCACGCTCTGGCGAGCGTAGCTACCGGTCAGTTCAATAGTATCGAAACCACTAGTTTAGCTCATAACTTGCGTCTTAATTCAAGTTGGATCGTTGGAGCAGGGCTCTGTGTTTGGCAGGGCTCTGTGTTTGGCCAACTTGCTGTTCCATTCTTGTTGTCGCCGACGCAAGTGGGGACGCGATCAGCCTGCCGGCAATCGAATAGAACAAACCGACGGCTTTTATATATCACGGCCCACAGCGGATGAAATTGTATTCAAACCATGCTGCTCGAGTTTTTGTAAAAGCGTCGTGTTGATGCCTTTAACAAACATTGGGCCTCCGTAGATAAACCCTGTATAGACCTGCAGCAATGACGCTCCCGCACAGATCATGCTCCAAGCGTCGTCACCCGTCATGATGCCACCGACACCAATGATCGGAAGTTTACCCTCCGTTTTTCGAAAAACGGAGGCGACAAACTCGCGGCTGCGAACGGTCAGCGGTCTGCCGGAAAAACCGCCTCCCGAGCCAGGGCACTGACAACGCTTGCTTTTGATTTCCGATGGCTCTGTTTTAAGTCCTGCATCGGAAATGGTTGTATTGGTTGCGATGATTCCAGAAATGTTTTGGTTTGTAATCGCCTCCAACGTCTCATCCAGTTCCGTTTCCGAAAGATCAGGTGCGAGCTTTACAAAGATGGGTGTTTCGTTTCTTTCGGATCCAGCCGGCACCGAATCGCTGCTTTCCGTTTTGATGGCCGCAATTAGCTCGCCCAGTTTCTTTGGATGCTGAAGGTCACGCAGCCCAGGCGTATTTGGGGAGCTGACGTTAATTGTGATGTAATCAGCGTAAGGCTCAACACGCCGAAAACTGGTTAGGTAGTCATCGATGGCTGGTTGAATCGAATTGCTACCCTTGATTTCATCTGCGACCTTTTTGGTCAACCCGATATTAATTCCAAGCACAGCTCGTTTTTTTGATTTCGATTGAGCTAGTGATTCAGAAGCGGCAAGAGATCCGCGATTGTTGAAGCCCAAACAGTTCAGCAACCCTTGATCTTTCGGCAAACGGAAAAGACGCTTCTTGGGGTTTCCTGACTGAGCTTGACCGGTCAGCGTTCCAACCTCGATGTGCGAGAAACCAAGAGTTGAAAGTTGGTCTATCCATCGCGCGTCTTTGTCAAATCCTGCCGCCAGACCGACCGGATTTGAGTACTGAATTCCGAATTTTTCGACGACTAATCTCGGATCCGAAACACTGCACATCGACGACATGATGGACTTTGCAAATCCAGGCCATACCGATGCTGAAAACAGATTCATCGCAGCATAATGCACCCACTCGGCATCAAAGCGGAACAAAATTGGTCGAGCTAAATATCGCCACATAAGGCTATGAAGTTCTGTTCGGATTTAATTTCATGAAACGTCAATACCGACACTACCGCGGTTGCGGAATTCGGAATCGTCAGCCCCATTGTTACCATTTCAATCCGAACTGATCGCCACCTGAGCCCGTTGATGTTCCACCCTTAAGTGGTTTACTCCGCTTTTTTACCGCCAATTCACGCGGCGGAACGTCGGGTTCTCTTTCTTTCTTCTCTGTCTTCTTTACTTCTTTGACAGGTGCAGGAAGAAGGGCCTTGAGGGACAAACTCATTTTTTGCTTGTCTGGATCAATCGAAAGGATTTTCGCCTCGATGTCTTGTCCTTCACTCAATACGGCGCCGACGGATTGGACGCGTTCGTGAGCGATTTCTGAGATATGAACCAACCCTTCAACGCC
Organism: uncultured Pirellulaceae bacterium; assembly: GCA_905480545.1. GTDB lineage: Bacteria > Planctomycetota > Planctomycetia > Pirellulales > Pirellulaceae > JABAAE01. The sequence continues at coordinate 10,921 of CAJQQR010000202.1, read as the reverse complement.
GGTCTCCAGTCGAACAAATGCTCCAAAGTCTGCAATCTTCGAGACCTTTCCTTTAACCGTGGTTTCAACCGGATACTTTTCGGTAATCCGTTTCCATGGGTGTTCGATCGTGTCGCGATGCGAAAGCTGTATCTTTCCGGTCTCCTTATTGAGCTTCTCGATTCGAACAGAAATGTCCTGCCCTTCTTCGAAGACCTCACTCGGATGCTTAATATGGTGCCAGCTGCATTTGCTAATATGGATGAGGCCTTCGATCCCATTACCGATGTTCACAAACGCACCAAAATCACGAAGCTTGGTGATCTTGCCTTCTACCGTGGATCCTACTTCAATCGCTTCCAATAATTCTGTTCGACGTTCCTTTAGGTCTTCTTCCAGGATAGCTCGTCGACTCAGAACCAGGTTTTTCTTCTTTTTGTTTGCCTCGGTGATGACACATTCCATCGTTTGATTGATGAATGCACCAAGGTTGTCGACACGTGAAATGTCGATTTGACTTGCCGGAATGAAGCCTCGAATGTTGTTGATCGAACATTCTAGACCACCTGTGTTTGAACCGGTGATTTTGACTTCGATTTTGGTTCCGACGTTGATATCCGACCAGTCAGCGACTGCAACAGCGGCGCCTGGAAGAGAAAGTTCGTACAGACTCTCTTCGCTGTTAAAACCGGTGACAACAACGTCGGTCATCGTTCCGGGTTCAGGTTCTTTTTTGAATTGCTTGGAAGGAACAAAACCATCGTATTGTCCTTTGAGCAGGAAGAAGACGCCGTCACCGTGGATCTTCGTAACTGTCCCTTTAACTCGGGTGTTGATTGGCAGGTCCAGATCCGCATCTGCAGAAGCTGTGTCCAACATAGCCGCAATACCTGTGCCGGCCAGACTCGCTTCAGCTTCCTTTTCCCATTCATTACCAAGATCATCGACCGATGGACCAATCTCCGCTGGAGCAGCTGGGGCATGCCCTTCGGCTGCAATGGGAACGACCGTCTCCATGGCATCTTTGACCGCTTTGGGAACCAATGAATCTGGAGCTCCTTCGACGCGCTGTGTCCCGATTTTGATCTTGGGTTTATCCGCAGCTGCTTCAGCGTTTTGACCACTTTCGCCCGAAACTTGTTCGGTGTTCGAAGGCGAATCGACAGCTGGTGTTGGTGCAGCTGCAGCAACGACTGGTGATTCAGGTACCGTTGGCACCTCAGCTAATGTTGGAACGTCAGCTAATGTTGGCACCTCATCTAATGTTGGCACCTCATCTAATGTTGGTACCTCAGGGGATTCAGCAACTGCTGGAACCGCGGGCGTTTCAGACACCGATTCAGCGGGCGGCGTATCTAAGCTGCCAGACGCTGTTTCAGAAGCTGGAATATCGGACGGAGAAGGAGCGATCTGAGGAGCTTCTGAAACTGGAGATGCAACGGCAGGATTGTCTGCAGCCTTTGCTTCATTTCCAGTTTCACCTTGAAGGTTCGATTTATTCTCTTCTTGAAGCTCAGTGGGGTTCTTCGACATGCGAAACGTAATCTAAATCAACAAACAAAAACAATTGGTGTAAGTGTAACACGATTCACCATTCCGCAACCAGTAAAATCGCCTTCGATAGCACTTTTTTTATTCGCTCCCAACAACGGCAATTTGATGTTATCGTTCAGACTGATATTCATCTTGATTGATCAATTCGAATAGATAGCCGTTTGGATCGCGAAAGAAAAATCTGGGGAAAGGGGTGGCTCTTATTGGTGGAATGATCTCCATTCCGTATTCTAAGAGGCGTTTTTTGACCCCCTCAAAGTCGTCGCCAGCGTGAAAAAAAGCGACATGCCGCCCGTATTCTTGATTGACCGGCGGCACCGCCCCAGCGATTCCTAAAATATGAAGTTCCTGGTTGCTGTTGATTTTCAACCAGTCAGCATCGACATCGACGTTGCCCGGCATGGCCAAAGACGGCCATTTCATAACGGTTTGGAAAAATCTACTTGTGCCAGGAACATCATTCGTTTCCAGGGTCAAATGTGCAAAACTCATGCCTTTATACTTTCTGGGGTTTTTGAAAATTCATTGCCAAAGATGCCGGGTCCAATGCTGGTTGATGACGCTACTGGTCATCTGATCCAAAACAAATTCGTGTTTACGCAATCCGCATAAATTAACTGTTTTGAGCATTTTGTTTATTTGGTTGTTTTTTCGAGACCGCAATAATGCGCAGCAACATCCCGATTCTATCCCTGATTTGATCAGAATTGTCACCTGGATATTCATGTGTGTGTAAACCTTCTTCACACAGTTAGAGCGGACTGAATGCTGTTCGCTTTGAAATGCGTCGCCCAATTTCGACAGATTTTCTTCTCTTTTTTGAAGGTTTTTTTCCAAGGCAGGCTATTGCCGAATCTGTGCCTACGTTTCCAAGTCGCGATGATGAAAACAATTTGGTCTCTGCTTCTTTTGTCACTTTGAAAGTTGAGATCGCACGCGGTGAATGAGGATCATTCACCGCGTGTATTTTTTTATACGATCAAAGTTTTGGACTCCGCGCCGCCAAGTCTTGCGGCTGAATCGTCGATCACGCTTGCTGATAGGCAAGCTTGAGCCAGTTTTTTAATTTAGCATCGACCTCTTTTGTCTCGCTGATTTTTACTCGATGCGAGACCATCGCATTGAAGCTCCCTGCCTTTTCTAGTCGCCCTTCTTCCTGGACTTCCTTTAAATTGATTCCGACATCGATCCGGGTTTTGGTGGTTGGCTGAATGATTGCGAATTGCTTATTTCGTCGCAAACTGACGTAAGTTTTTTTCGGCGACACGATAACATCGCGGCCGAATTTTTGAACGGCAGCGATGATAGCATCGTAAATGGGTTTCAATTCAGCTTTTGCACCGGAGTATTGAGCGGAAACTAAATCTTCGGAGTCGGCTTTCGTAGGTACAAGCGAATCCTCGCCCCGCAAGAATCCGGTTGCAATTAAATTTGCGAAGCCATGCGTAACTCCATGCTCACCTTTGAGGAATTTCATGATCTGACCATGCTTTTCAAAGGACTCAGGCTTGAGAACTTTCAGCCATTCAGGTAACGACTTTCCTGTTTTGGCTTTCAAGTTATTGATCATGGTTTGAGCCATTTCTTCGGGCGACTTAGCCATTTGATTCTCCATTGGATAGCGAGCGTTGGACTTATTATGCTCCACTTCCGGTTCGATATAAAGTTTCTGGTCGCCACTGGGTTTGCTAACGCTGGAAGTATTGCGAATCCCGCAAAGCGACGTTCGGGCGACACTGGAAAGTCAATCGAAATGAAATGGCCTCAATAAAGAATCTTCTAACCATCAAGGTCCAAACGGATGGAGATATGAAGCGCATTTCGATTGGTTTGTACGCCAGTGCTGACGGAATCACACGATTTAAATGAATGATGGCTGTTAATTGCTTCATCCCAGCCGTTGCCAAGCTTTGATAACTTATTTAATTGCGAGAAAATTCAGGAACTGGAACTTCATTAGGACCATCACTGATTCGTCTCACTGCACTTCCATGGCGTATCTGATTGTGTTGTAAAGAAGATGGTTGCGATAAATTCTCTCGTGACGTCGATGTTGGATTCAGGCTCGAGTGCTGGGAGGAATTGTGTTTTTGGGGGAGCGAATCTTGAGCGGGTGGTAGCTCTTTTATATGAAATCCAGCTTGCTGAGCTCGATTTCGGCTCAAGTCCCGTTGTTGGGATTGGTTTGTCCCCAAGCGTAGTTGATGTGCGGCCTTCGCTTGACGGATATCGGTGATGTGTTCCAGCAAAATCCGTCGGACTTCCAGGATGGTCTTTGGTTGAGATTGTATGTCCTGATGGCGAGCATTGACCTCGATTGACGAAACGGCGGTGTCAAATGTTGAGCTTTCGGTTGCGACGATACCGTCACTGTTGGTTGGTTTGAGTTCCCCAGCAATTCCAAAATACTGTCGCTTCTCTACGTTTCCAACAATGTTGTGAAGTTGCACCCATGGAGCAGATTTTCGATTGAGCAATTCTGCGAGGAAAGGTGATCCCGGTGACAGCGAGTCAATACTTGTTTTTGTGGCGAGAATTTCTTTGTTTTTGAAAATTTCGTCTCGGTTACGAATCTGTTTCAAACGGTTTCCGCTCACAATGTCAGGCAGTCGAATGACTCGATGAGCCAGCCACCGGGTAAAGTTATTGGCGAACGAACTGCCTCGATGTGGTGTGCCAATGGTGACCACTCGTTTTACCGAGGGGTTTGCTTTGAAGAACAGTACGTCCCTGATTTCATTTTTGATGTTTGACGCGGCATCCAATTCATCGAAGGGCCGGTCACTGAGAATTCGCCAAAATGCATCGCCGCTGTCAACAGTTTGGAGGCGAGATACGAGGCCGCCCATGCTGTGCCCTACCAAAACCATTTGATCGAGGGTAACAAATTCTTTATTGGGATCGACTGTTGCACGAACCTCATTCAGGTCGACGCGCATCTGCGAGGCACTTGCCCAAAATGGCTGCCCCGTCGGATAAAGGTAAAACCAAAATTGGTACTGCTCACGAATTTCAGGCAATGCCCTCAGTTCGTTGAACATTTCCAGCCATGTTAGCGGGCTTGACCACAATCCGTGAACCAAAACGACCGGCACGCGGTTGGGGTCATACGGCTCGAGCATGTAGAGACCGGCAAGGTTATCCAGTAACTTTCCGTCCAGCAGTCCGACGGTCTCCAGGACTTTGGTTGAGACCAGCGGATTCTGTAAGAAGTATGCCAACGGCGTGGTGATATCGCTTTCAAGTGGCGCAGCCCGATTTCTAACAACCACGTTTTTGTTGCGAAGGGAGTCATGCATCTCGATGATGCAATGAACGTTATTGACGTTTTGTGTGCCGATCTCGCAACTCTCTTCGCTAAATCGAAGGAAGGCAGTAATCGGGAAGGCCAATCCGGTCGGGTAATATTTTTCAGCAGGTGAGACGGTTTTGTGTTTTTGTTTACGCGCTGCGATGAGGGGGACGCCCAGTCCCTCCGTACGATGCTTGTTGCCAACTCCTTTGATTTCGAAATCATTGGCAAATTCGATTTTGTCAAAATCTTCAGCTTTCCACGGACCATTCAATCGGATCTGAAACGCAACATTCCATCCATCAATATTTAGATCGCGAGTTACGTTCGGGCGAAGCCCATCTTCCTTGTTGAGAATTCGAAGCAGGTTTTCCAATGACTGATTGTAGTAATCAACAGTCATTCGAAACTCGGGTGAGTAGGCATTCCTGTGTGAAATGAAATTCGGCGAGAACAAATACCGATAAGCGTGATAAACGCTTGCAAGATACCAGAGTTTTGCCTTTTCTTTTCGTCCCATCGTATCGGCAACGGATGCTTCATGAAAAGCAAGTTCTGATAAAGCGAACTCTTTATCCAAAGTCGGTTCTTTCTCGGCAAGTAGCTTCAGCTGTTTCAGTGAATCCAGTTTCGTACGAGAGAAATTGGGAAGAACATCATATCGTCGCAAATAGACGTCAGCTTGTTCCGAAGTTTGTGGGCCTTGGCCAAAAATAATTTTGGCTCTTTCCCACAACTCGCTGGTCTTTTTTTCACGCAAACTGATTTTGTTGTCGCCAGTCCACTTTGCGAAGTTCGCTAGTCGTTGAGCATCTTGTAAGCTCATTGGTCGACATCCGACAAATATTGCCATCGCGCAAACGACGATTAGTAAGCGAAAAACTCGCCGTTTTATTCCTCGTTCGTCAAAAGCACACGCTAGCATCGGTTCGCGAAACAGCCATGGGAAAATCAAAATGCGATGAACGATAGGTGATATTTCGTTTGTGGTCAATTTCGAAAATGGCGACCTTGGAAAACCGCATTACGGAGAATGCGTGACGATTGAAAGTTTTTTAAATTTTCGCCCCATCACTTTTGAATATGACTCCGTCTTATACCCAATAGATTTGCTGGGGGCGAACCAAAATGCCGCGAACGCGTAGACGTCGCAATAATTGAAAATGAAACTCACCTTGCCGAGTCCAACTTCATTCAGTATTTAACACGACGCGGTTGTCTCAACCGTGACAAGAGAACGCTAGCCATGGACGGAAGCAATTTCTATGAGAAGAACTGATTACAATTTCGGCGTGTTGCTTGGGATCACATTGATTTCTGCAGCGTTTGCGGGTCTCGCACACGGTCAATTCACGCAGCCTCCAACACTGAACGGCCCGCGAGTTGAAGTTCCTCAAAACAATCGCCTGTCACCGAGCGGAACCAATTTAAACGGAAACAATTTAAACGGTGTCACAGAGACGTTACCGGTCGCCCAGGGCAAAGGCATCGTCGAAGACTCTTTGGTTTCCGATGTACAGATCCAGGGCGCTAGTTACATTCCAGCGGATGAGTATCTTCGCCGTTTGAAAACACGTGCGCGAAGAAAATACGACCCGGACGATGTTCAGGCAGACGTAGAAGAATTGCACCGACTCAAAATTGTTCAAAACGTCCGCTCATTTATCAAACAGACGGCTGACGGAATTGTCGTCACGTTCAAGATCTATGAACGCCCCTTCATCACAAAAGTTGCTTACGTTGGAAACCGGCATTTTCCGGATCGGCGGCTTGAAAAATTAACGGGTATTGCTGTGGGGCGCCCACTGGATGTTGTTGCGGTCAAAATGGCAAAGCGACAAATCGAAGATTTCTATCATTCCAAGGGCTTTCCTCGGACTCAGGTCGAAGTATTGGCGGGTGACTCCCGCGAAGATCGGGAAGTTGTGTTTCTTGTTCACGAGGACGAACGCAGAAAAATCCGTTCCGTTAAATTTGAAGGGAACACGATCGATACCGATGGCCGTCTAAAAACCTACATTAAATCGAAACCGCCGATTGCTGGCGTCATTGGTGGGCTTTATCAAAAAGTTGAAGTCGAGCAAGACGTCCAACGCTTGACCGCCTTTTACAGAAGTCTCGGCTACTTTTTTGCAAAAGTAGATCGCGAAATCATCTTTGACAAAACCGGTTCGAAAGTTGATTTGCGTTTTATTGTTTCTGAAGGGCCACGCTACGTCGTTCAATCGATTTCATTTATCGGTAATGAAAAGTTTCCGAAGGAAAAATTGAGCGAGATGCTGCGTTCAGAACCTAGCAAGTATTACGACGCTCGGAAGCTTTCAACCGACCTCGCCAAGCTGCGAGATCTTTACGGCAGTGACGGACATATCGCTGTCGATGTTCAGGCCGAACCAAGGCTGTTTGAGGAACCGGGGAAACTGGATTTGGTATTCAACATTAATGAAGGACCGCAGTATCGCGTCGGAGATATCAAAGTACATATCGACGGCGACTACGGGATCACGCGGCAAACCGTGATCCTCGATCGACTTGGGCTGAATCGAGGCGATGTTGTGGATGTTCGCAAAATCCGTTCAGCGGAACGCCGTATGGCGGCTTCGCAATTGTTTACTGGCTCTCGTAACGATGGACCACCACCGCGGATCGTTGTTAATCCTCGAGCAGGAAGTCAATTGGCACAAAAATCAAGTTCAACTTTTCGAGGTCAAAGTCCGGACGAATCGAACGTCCGTTACGTCGACCTTGACGTTATTTCTTCTCAAATTAAACAAAGCAAGTAATCCGATGCCTTGAACGCCTCAAGGCCCTATTATCCAAAGCAAAAAACCGTGAAAAATCAACTTGAATCGCTCTTGGTGGTTTCGGCTAGTCTGGCACTTTTTTTCGCCGGCTGTCAAACTCCAGTTAAGTCGAATCTCGAAAACAAACCACTTTCTTTGAATTCTCTTCAAAGTTACGCCGTTCCGTTGTCCAACGCCGAAGACACCGATTCGGCGTCTGTTCCGCCGAGTGAAACAACGGCGGCAGAGTTAAATGGCGCCCCTCAAGTTGCCAGCGAATCAGACGCGGAATCGCTGGACACAAGTGGCAATCCCGCAAAAGCTACGTCGAATGTGGTCTTCCGAGGGCAAAGTGGTACGTATTACTCAGGGGCGTATCCGACGACTGCGCCTTCGCAAGATGGCCCCAATGGCTATCCTCGGAAACCGGTTGCTCCATCTGATGCGACAGCCACACGGGTAGCATATCAAGACCCCGGTTTTGGCGGTGCACCACCTGCCGGATCCGGTGTCCCGTTCAATCCGCAATCGCCGACCAGTCCACAAGGTGACACGTTTGGTGATTATCCTTACCGACAACCAACGTATCCAGGAAACACGCTACCCCCAGGGCAGAATCAACTTGGATTCGGGCAGCCTCTTATTACTCCTCCGGGAATCCAAAACGTCGCTGACCTAGATATCTTTGTGCGAGAAGGTCAAACCGGACAATTTATGATTGGTGCGGGAATTAACTCAGATGCTGGATTAACGGGTCAGTTGACGATCAGTGAAAAGAACTTTGACATTATGCGATGGCCTCGTAATTTTGGTGAAATTTCCAGTGGTGAGGCATTTCGTGGTCGCGGTCAGTCGTTCCGTTTGGAGGCACTTCCGGGAACTCAGGTTCAGCGATACCTCGTTAGTTTTGGCGAACCGTATTTCTATATGTTTGGTCAGCCCTTCTCCTTTAATACAAGCGCTTATTATTTTACTCGCGGGTACTTTGATTGGAACGAACAACGGCTGGGAGGGACAATGTCCCTTGGGTATCGTTTAACACAGGACGTATCATTGAGTTTGTCTGCCCGAGCGGAGGATGTCACGATCTTTGACCCTCGGGTTAACTCGTCATCGGACCTGAATTCTGTCGTTGGTGACAATGAATTGTATTCGATGACACTGGGTCTAACGCATGATACGCGTGACCATCCTTTCCTTTCCAGCCAAGGACATTTTCTCTCACTCGCTTACCAGCAGGCATTTGGGAATTTTGACTATTCGCGTGCGGATATGGAATTTCGTAAGTACTGGTTGTTGTCGATGCGTCCCGATGGATCCGGAAAACAAACTGTTTCTCATTCAACACGACTTGGCATCAGCGGATCCCAAACTCCTGTTTTCGAAAACTACTTTGCAGGCGGTTTCTCAACCATGCGTGGTTTTGATTTTCGCGGTGCGTCTCCCGTGCAGAACGGTGTCATCACTGGTGGTGAATTCCAGTTTCTCAACACATTGGAGTACACGTTTCCCATCACTGCCGACGACATGTTCAAAGGCGTTTTGTTCTGTGACTATGGAACGGTTGAAGATCAGGTCACAATCAGTAAAGACAACTTCCGCGTCGCACCGGGCTTTGGCTTTCGGATCAATCTTCCGGTTGGTGGCGCGGGCGGTGCCCCGTTGGCATTCGATTTTGCGTTCCCTGTCATGTCCGCAGACACGGATGATGAGCGAGTCTTTAGCTTTTACATGGCAGTGCTGAGGTAGGCAAACGGTGCGGTTGCATGATGGCTGAAAAAAAGGCATCCGGTTTTAGCCTGAAAGATCAGCTTTTCAACAAAGAACGGGTTGAATACCTGGCGGGTTTGTTTTCGGACTCCAACCCGGATTTTGCCAGCAATCAATTCGTCCGGGATGCGATGCGGACACTGACGAAGCTTGAACTAAAAGAGCGAATTGTTCACATTGCAAAAACGCTCGAAAAGTATCTTTCAGCGGATTTCAAAACAGCGACATCGCAAATTCTCAGTTCCCTTCCGCCGCCACTCGATCCAAACAAAACGGACGATGATTTTGGCGATTTTATCTTTGCACCGCTTGGTGAATTTGTTGTGCGAAACGGACTGTCTAAAACCCATTTGCGAGTTTCTCTTAAAACGTTAAAGGCAATTACGCAGCGATTCTCGATGGAAGATGCAATTCGGTTCTTCATCAATGAATATCCGGAGCATACGTTAAACGAATTAGGGAAATGGGTTGCCCACAAGAACTATCATGTCCGCAGGATTGTGAGCGAAGGCACCCGCCCGATGCTTCCTTGGTCAAAACGCCTCTGTCTAGACCCATCCATTTCGCTTGGGTTTCTCGATTCGCTGCATGCGGATCCAACGCGATACGTCACGCGATCGGTTGCGAATCATTTGAACGACATCGCGAAAACCAAACCAGGTTTGGTTCTCGAAACATTAAAAAAATGGACTCAAGCGAAGACGCAAAGTCCCGGAGAGTTAGAATGGATCACACGGCATGCGTTGCGTACGCTTGTGAAAAAGGGTAACAAAAATGCTCTACGCCTTCTCGGTTTTCAAACGAACCCGAGAATCACGATTCATGGTTTTCGATTGAAGTCAAACAAAGTCCGCCCGGGTGATACGGTTGAGTTTTCGTTTTCTATTGCGTCTACCCGAAACGAGAGACTCGTGATCGATTACCGGATCGATTTTGTCAAAGCAAATGGTAGTCGTGCGCCGAAGGTTCACAAGCTAAAGCAGCTGGAAACAACCAAGGGGGAGTCTGTCCAGCTTAGTAAACGCCATAAACTTCATGCCAATGCAACGACTTATACGCTTTATCCCGGTATGCACCGTCTCACACTGCAAATCAATGGCAAATCATTTGGTGCGTTGGATTTCGAGCTGAATTGAAGTTCTTAACTGCGGTCAATCTAAACTGCAGTCAATCTAAACTGCGTCGGTCCCTCGTTCACCCGTCCGAATCCGAACACAGTCTTCCAGCGGCAGTACAAAGATTTTTCCATCTCCAATTTCACCTTGGTCGCCCGTCTTGGCACCTTTGATGATCGCATCCACCGTCGGTTCGACAAAGTCCTCATTGACGGCGATCTGCAATTGGACTTTTCGCAGCAAATTGACTCCGATTTCGCGACCGCGAAAGACTTCCGTTTGCCCTTTTTGACGACCGAATCCTTGGCAGTCCATTACCGTTAATCGAACGACTTCAACATCCGTTAGTGCTTCTTTGACGGCTTCTAATTTGCTGGGTTGAATTATCGCCAAAATGAGCTTCATGAGTTTTCCTGGTATTCAGAATC
>CAJQQR010000201.1 GCA_905480545.1 uncultured Pirellulaceae bacterium | reverse complement strand
CGACAATCCGCTGACTGCGCGTGTTTGGGTCAATCGAGTCTGGCTGCACCATTTCGGTGAACCGCTTGTCGAAAATCCGAGCGATTTTGGATTGCGAACCAAACAACCGATACACCTTAAGCTCCTTGATTACCTGGCAAGCTATCTGATCGAGTCCGGTTGGAAAACAAAGAAATTACACAAGCTGATCATGAGTTCGAAAGTCTATCAACGTTCCTCAAAATTGGCGGATGCCCCGGACATTGCCGAGAAGTTGGCCAAGCAAACCGAGATGGATCCCGGCAATCGTTACTTCTGGAAAGCGAATCGCCGCCGGATGGATCTCGAGCAAATGCGGGACTCGATGTTGTTCGTTTCAAAGTCACTTGATGAACGCATGTTTGGTCGCCCCACACCCATTACGGATCAGAACAACCACCGCCGCACTATTTACGCTTTCGTTGAACGACAAAACCTGCCGGCGATCGTGCAAACGTTTGACTTTGCAAGCGCCGATGCTTCAGTTGCAAAACGCGTTACCACAACGGTTCCCCAGCAAGCTTTGTTTGCAATGAATTCAGATTTTGTGCATTCCCGAGCGAAAGAGCTTGCGACCACAGCCGACCAAGAATTGAACGCCTCGAGAAAAGTTGCCCAGTTGTACCTAGCGGTACTGGGACATCAGCCATCACCAGAGGAATTGAAGATTGCAACCGAATTTTTAAAAACAAACCAGACGGTGGAGTTGGCGCATGTCCTGTTGATGACCAACGAGTTTACCTTTATCGATTAATCGATAAAGGTCGATTGATTGAATGAAATTTCTGGTCGAATCCTCAAAACATTTTTGCCAACCCTTTACAAAACCAAGCGGATCAGGCTATGGACTTGAATAGAATTTCACGACGCGATGCTCTTCGAACTGCCGGCACTGGTTTGGGGTTGTTGGCGATTCCTACGCTATTACAGGCTGAAAACCAATTGGCTCCCAAGGCCTCGCAGTTTCCAGCAAAGGCTAAACATATCATTCATGTTTATCTGAATGGCGGGCCGTCGCAAGTCGATACTTGGGATCCTAAACCCGAACTTAATAAACGCGATGGACAGCGGTTACCCATTCGAAATCTTACGACAGAAAGGGAAACGGGTGTCGCACTTGGATCTCCCTTTAAATTCAAACAGTACGGTCAAAGCGGACTGAAGTGCAGCGACGTATTCGACAAAACAGCGCACCAACATGCTGATAAAATTTGCGTCATTCGTTCGATGTACGCCAACACACCCAACCACGAACAAAGTATGCGGTTGATGAATACGGGCGACGAGCGACTTTCTCGACCCAGTTATGGCTCGTGGTTGACGTACGGATTGGGTTGCGAGAATCAGAACTTACCAGGGTTCGTAACGCTTTGCCCTGGATTGCCCGTTGCTGATTCATCGAACTGGCGCAGTTCATTCTTGCCTGGAATCTATCAAGGAACTTACTTGGATACGCGGAAAACGAGGGTCGAAGAATTGATCGCCAATATTCACAATTCCCACCTTTCACCAACGAAACAGCGGATTCAGTTAGATTTGCTCAGCCGTTTGAATCGACAGCACCAACAAACGCGATCCGAAGATCCGAATTTAGAAGCTAGGATACAATCGTTTGAACTTGCTTATCGCATGCAGATGGAAGCCAGTGATGCTTTGGACATTTCAAAAGAGACTGCTGAAACTCAAGCGTTGTACGGAGCCGATACCGTTCATGGGCGTCAATTATTGATCGCGCGACGGTTAGTCGAACGCGGAGTTCGTGTGGTGCAATGTTACCATGGCGATGTGCAACCTTGGGATTCACACGACAACATCGGAACCAACCACAAAAACCTTGGCAATCAGGCGGATGGTCCGATCGCGGCTTTGCTGACCGATCTTGAGCGTAAAGGGCTGTTGGATGATACGCTTGTTCTATGCGGCGGTGAATTTGGCCGCACTCCTGCGGTGGAGATTCCGATAGGAGGTGGCGGTAAGCCTACAGGTCGCGATCATAACCACCATGGTTTTTCAGTTTGGCTTGCCGGCGGCGGAATCAAGGGGGGAATGACGTATGGAGCGACGGACGAATTTGGTTACGCTGCCGTCGAAAACCGAACCCATGTGCATGATTTGCACGCCACGATGTTGCATCTGATGGGCTTCGACCACGAAAAATTGACCTATCGCCACGCTGGTCGCGATTACCGCTTGACTGATGTGCATGGAAAACTTGTTAAAGAAATTTTGGCGTAGCTTATAAAATTGCGATACGGATATTGTTGCTAAATTGTCCTCCGACAGTTTTTCCAATGCCATACATATCCTGCTTGATACAGAGGCTTCCATCAGCGCTAAGACAAGGCCCACATTTTTCGATCTGGCTTTCCGAGGGAGCCGAGAATCGCGTGGGGGCCAATAAGTTAGCCGACACCTCAGCCCCGCAAAAACCGGGTTTTTGCTCGCACAGCTTTTTAAGCTCTCAGTCGCAATGAGTCACAACAACCTCCCGTTGCAGTCCCCCATCGTTTTCACCGGACCGACGACCTCGATGGTTAAGTAGCGAGCTGACCGAAAGCGGTTTCCTTCCAATTCCATCGCGATGACCATTAAGCTGTGTTCCAATCCGCGAGTCGTCAATGAACCGTATTTTACGATCACGGCATTTGATGGTCATGTTCCCCGCCAACTGGGTAAACCGCCAAACGTAGGATGTGATCAAATGCCTTTATACCGAAAACGCCGTACTCATGGAAAAAACGGGAAAAAATGAGTCTAGATCACTGATGATCAGCGGCGACGTCTGGCTGATAAGGGCAACGTCCGTGGCAGTGTCCTACGCGAATCAAACGGTACGCTTGTTACGCCGGACACGATTCTGGTTTGGCACCGGAAACTGATCGCCGGCAAATGAGAGGCGACTCTGATCGAAAGAAAAAGCTGTGACGGTCGCCAATTGATCGTTGAATTGATTAACTAATTCTTCAAGGAAGCTCCAGCATGGAAAGACGACGGAATTCAGCGAGAACTCTCAAACGTCGGTTACCCGATCTACCAATTGACTGTCGCCAATATTTAAAATTCCAACGGTATTGAAAACGTGCCAGCTCGCAATCCAACATTAAATGTCCTGTTGAATTCATGCCAACGAAAATTGGCATTCACGACTTCCCGAATGCTCCGTCGAGCTAAACATGCATTGTGCGGATTCACGATGAGGATATGATCGGGTGCTGTCGGCCCAACCGAAAGTTACTCTATAAAATACTAATTTACTCATGTCATTCGATCCCGCCGCTGTGCATAGCCTCCGTAGAATCTTCGAACAAGCATTTGTTGTGCACGATATCGCCGAGCCAATTGTCTCCTTCGATGATTCGGCATCGGCTGACGAAGTCAAGCGTTTCATGGAGTCCAAACGCTTTGAGATTGTCGGAATTCGAAAAGCAGGCGAAATACTGGGTTACGTGCACCAGGACGAACTGGGTACGGGACGTTGTGGCGATTACTTGATGCGTTTTGACGATAAACAAATTGTTTCTGATACTTTGCCGTTAAACGACCTTATCCTTTGCTTGAAAGACAATCGTCGACTGTTCGTATCCGTCTTCGGGCGTGTAGGCGGTATCGTTAGTCGCAGCGACTTGCAAAAACCGCCAGTCCGAATGTGGCTGTTTGGCGTGGTGACGTTGATCGAAATGCGTTTTGGCCGGCTGATTGAAATTTATTGTGCCGTTGACGAATGGAAAGAATATCTTTCAGAAGGTCGACTCAACAAGGCCGAGGACCTCTTGCAGGAACGCAAGCGACGCAACCAGGATTTAAACTTGGTAGATTGCCTTCAGTTCTCGGACAAAGCTCAGATTGTTTCGAGAAACGTCAATCTTCGAGAAAAGACCCGCTTTGAATCGAGAAAACGCTTGGAGAAGACAGCCAAGATGATTGAAAGGCTGAGAGACAACCTGGCACATTCACAAGACATCATCACAACCGATTGGGAAACGATCGTTGCTCTTTCGGAAAATCTGGACCGGGTGCTCGATGGCCCACCGGGATTGCAGGAGTAAAAATGACAGGGTGGCAGTGATCAAACACGCAGCCACTCTTTAAGAAGATCCATGCACAAAGTCTTGCAAATTGTATGACCCCGCGGATAGTTGACGACAATATCCCAGCAGCATGATATGAAATCGTGGCAGTTATTTAAAATCAAGTTAAATCTCCGCGTGTAACATGAGCTGGCTAACCAATTGAAAAACATGACAAAACTATTTATCTATTGCGCAGCACTTTTTTCACTGTCTCTCGTTACGACTGCCGCGGCCGACGAACGCCCCGCGAAACCAAACATTGTCTTGATTTTGACCGACGATCTAGGCTGGCAGGATGTGAAATGCTACGACGTTGACGAGCCGAGTCCGATGGAGACACCCAACATCGACGCACTCGCCAAGCGTGGTGTAATGTTCTGGCAAGCGTATGCGCCGGCTCCGACTTGTGCTCCATCACGATGTGCGATCATGAGTGGCGTACATCCCGCTCGTGCTCAGAAAACGCATGTCGTCGGTGGCAATCCGCCACGGCCGCATCACAAAACCGCTCACCCGATGATGCCGCCCTGGTACAGCGGCCGAATGCCGGCGGATGAATTCACTTTGGCCAAAGCACTAAAAAACGAGGGATACGCAACCGGCCACGCTGGTAAATGGCATATGGCGATCCAGCATAACGCCTTTCCCAATGCGAAAGATCAGGGATTTTCTTGGAGCCGCAGCTCCAGGGGAGCACGGTCCGCGATGAAGCCAAATCGAGTCAGTGACTTTGCAACCATTGAAAAAAACGATTCCTACCGTCTGGATGCAAATGGATTTCCGTATCACCAAAACAGCGAAGATGCATTGACGTTTCTGCGCGAAAACTGCGACAAGCCTTTTTTTCTGTATTACGCTACGTGGCTTGTTCACGCTCCAATTCACACGCGAAGCAAACAACTCCTCAACAAATATTGCGAGAAACTCGGCGTACAGCCGGACAAAGATCGCCCGGAGGAATGGAAAGGAAAAGGGCAAACCAATCCGTTCTATTGTGCCATGGTTGAGGAATTGGATTACTATCTTGGAAAAGTATTTGATCACCTGAACCAGACCGAAGATCCTCGTTGGCCAGGACACAAACTCAGCGAGAATACGTACCTTATTTTCACGTCCGACAACGGTGGTATGGAAGGTAACCCTCGCGAAATCTATACCGACAACTACCCGCTGGATCGCGGTAAAATCTCGCTAATGGAGGGCGGCACCCGCGTTCCACTGATTATCATCGGCCCCGATATCCCTTGCGGTTTGCAATCCGACGTGATGGTGAACGGGCTCGACTTCTATCCCACAATTCTTTCATGGGTTGGCGCGAAACCCAAAAAGGACAAGCAGCTTGACGGACTCGACCTTTCGAATCTACTGAAAAAAGACCCAACCAATGCATCGCTGGTGCTGGACAGGAATGGAAAGCCACGCGACACGATGGTCTGGCATTTTCCGAACAGTGTTGCTCTGGAAAGCACCATTCGAATTGGCGACTATAAACTGGTTCGCAATTACAACCATGCACGTGATCCACGCGCCGAACCACTGGAATTGTATCGGCTTTACAGGACCGACAATGGTCGCCAAATTCGAGTCGACATTGAAGAATCGCAGAACCTTGTCGACAGTCTACCCAATCGCGTTCAGGCCATGAACAAACGGCTTTTTAAGATTCTCGAGGAAATGAACGCCAGCTACCCATATCACAACCCGACTTTTCGCGGCATCGGTCGCAAAGGCAAATTGGTGCCTACCGTGACCTCGCACGAGCAAATTGGTCGTAGAGTGAATTTCGTTTTTAAGGAGCATGGGGCCAAAGTGGTTCGCGCCAACCTGATTTACAGTAACAACGGCAACGCCAAACATGAAGAATGGTTTCGCAGGTCGGCCAAACTGACTGGTGAAAATTCAGTATCGGCCGAGCTACCTCAAGGCACAACGCATTACATCATAAACTTAATCGACGAAAATAACTTTCTGGTCAGCTATCCCGATATTCCAGGGGGAAACCACTTTAACAAAACCAAAGAGACATTTGCGAAGTACGCGATTAAATCTTTAACCTACCGCGACAAAAGTCCTGCTCCGCGGAAGTAAAAATCTTGGGATGTCGCATGGGAGAAATTTTTAGTATTGGAAAGCTGATACTTACGTCAAATCTATGAGCGACAGCCCGTCGAAAAAAATGGGATAACTAGGATCGGGGGAAGAGACAGAGACGACCATGAATCAGTTAGGCGATCGTCGATTTGCCCTAAAATCAGCAAAAGAAAGTCTCAGAGCTACGATCGAAGCCGAGGCAAAATCGCCGAAGTAGGCAAACCGATTTGCGACTTGAGCATTACCACTCTTCTGAAAATCCATAGCATTGCATCTGCCTCAAATTGTAAATGCAAAGGATCATGGACATTGTTATTGAAATCGTAATGGCACTAAACTGAATACCGTCGCTAATATAAAACGCGTACCTAAAACCAAATGGCGACGTACGATTAATTCCGCGCGGTGAACAAGCGATGCGAAATGCAGCCAATCAACCTATTGCTCACAGAAACGCCCAGCGACTCCATCAAAGCTTAGACAACATGTTAAATTTGCATTTGGTGAACCCGCTGCCATCCAGTTTCAAAATGAAAAGCTCCGAATGGCGTTACAATGTGCTTCGCCGTTTACGCCGGACAAAATTCAATTTCGGGAAACTTAAATGTTCGAGTAATCCATTCACGCCCCAGCGTTCGAGTGATGCTTCGAACTGCCGTTGAGTCGAACCAATCCTTAACCAACATGTTAAAATCGGCATAACCATCTCGGCTGAAATCTTGGATTCACCGACGGTGGAGACATCGCGTTTGCCAAACGGCGTTGGATTAAGTCGCCTTTTTGATATTGGCGAGATTCGTTGAATTACGTGGTAATTCGAGAACGCGACAAGTTATAATCGAACACACTATTGGTGTCTTTGAATCCGTCTTCCCGACGATATTGCCATTTCCCAAATCTGTAAGAAAAGTTGAATCACATGAAGTTCTTGGCCTCGTTCATCATCCTGTCAAATCTCCTGATCGTTAATTTGACTTTCTCTCATGACACGACAGCTAAAGTGTCACCCGAGTCCAAATCGGTTGCAGCTCCATTAAAGGTGCTTCTTGTTGCCGGCGGATGTTGTCACGACTATGCCAAGCAGACCAAGATTCTCAAGCAGGGTATTGAATCGCGAATCAACGCAAAAGTGACTATCGTTTTCAACCCTGACACAAGCACCAAGGCCAAGTTTAAAATATATGAATCAGACAACTGGGCCGAAGGATATGATGTCGTTATCCACGATGAATGTTCCGCATCTGTCACCGATGGAGTTTATGTAAAAAAAATCCTAGCCGCACACAAAAGCGGAGTGCCGGCTGTCAACCTACATTGTGCCATGCACAGTTACCGCTGGGGTGATTTTCGCAAGCCAGTTACATCGGGAGCCGACAATGCAGGTTGGTACGAGATGATCGGAGTCCAATCAACGGGTCACGGCCCTAAACTTCCCATCAAAGTTTCTTATGCCGACTCAAATAGCCCTATCGTTGCTGGACTAAAACCATGGACCACGGTCAACGAAGAGCTTTACAACAATGTTCGCGTTTTTCCAGGAGCAGAAGTTCTTGCTGCAGGTGAGCAGATTCAGAAACGGAAAAACCAAAAAGCGAATCCAAATGCAAAACCCAAAGTCGTAACAGCAGTTGTCGCGTGGACCAATCAGTACGGCCCCAAGAAGACAAAGATATTTAGTACTTCGCTCGGCCACTTTAATGAAACAGTTGCAGATGACCGGTATATGACACTGGTCATTCGTGGACTGTTGTGGACGACGGGAAATTTGAACGATGACGGCCAGCCCGCCAAGGACTATGTCCTTCCAAACAAATCATCTAAGTAGAATCTGCGTTGTTCGCTCAGGGTATTCGACTCTCGTGTTTGTCATTTGGTCGGTAATTCAAAAATCTACAACGCTTTGACTCGAATCGCCTGTAACGCGCGAGTCGAGTCTTGGTAGACTCGCAAAGGGGCTAGTAAGTTTTCAATCCAAAATCTGGGCTCAATCGCTGCTGCGTGCAATTTTGAATCGTCATCAGCGTTGGCCATTTTGGACGAACACGAGAGACCATCTTGGAAAAAATCCCGGGTAAAATTGATCGCAGCATCAATTTTCAATGCTCAAGAACGTCGTTTCACTTTTTCGACCAAATAGAAAAGCCCAAACGAAGAGCCGGCAAAGTGCTCGATTTCTCTCCATCAAAAAAATGCAAAAACTATTTGAAAAATTGCGGTTAACGCCACAATGCAATGAGAATCGTTCTCGTCACTGCTATGCGATCCAGTCGTGAATGACCTTGCCGCCCACATCGGTCAAGCGGAAGTCGCGACCTTGAAAACGATGAGTGAGCTTCAAGTGATCCAGACCGAATTGGTGTAGCATGGTCGCGTGCAAGTCATTAATGTGAACGCGATCCTCGGTGGCGTGCCAGCCGATTTCATCCGTCTGGCCATAAACTTTGCCACCTTGCATGCCCCCGCCGGCCATCAGCATGCTGAATGAATACGGATGATGATCTCGTCCGCTTCCCACTTCGCGTTTGCCGTTGCGATTTTCTCCGAGCGGCGTACGCCCAAATTCACTGCCCCATACCACCATCGTGGAATCCAGCAAGCCACGTTGCTTCAGGTCTTTGATGAGGGCCGCGATCGGCTGATCAACACAGCCAGCGTTGTAAGGCAACTCCTTAGGTATTCCGCTGTGATGATCCCAAGAGGCGTAAACGATGTTGATGAATCGCACGCCACGTTCGACCATGCGCCGCGCCATCAAACAGTTCTTGGCGAAACTTTTGTAGGTGTCGCCCTGCTTACCCCGCCCCCCGAACTCCTTTGGCTCGTCTCGGTTGAGGCCATAGTCATCGATCGTGGATGCTGATTCACCCGATAGATCGACCAATTCCGGCGCCGCCGTTTGCATTCGATACGCCAATTCATACGACGCGATTCGGGCCGCTATTTCTGGATCGTGAACTTCCTCAAACCTCTTGCCGTTGACCTCACGCAAGGTATTCAGACCTGCACGTTGAAGTTCGTTCGGAATGCCTGACGGATTGGACAGATTGAGGACTGGTTCTCCTTGATTGCGAAGCAAAACGCCAGCGTATGTGGACGGCAAGAAGCCGGATTGCCATAACGTGGCGCCACCAGAAGATCCTCGACCACTTGAAAGCACAACATATCCTGGGAGGTTCTGGGACACGTTGCCTAGCCCATACGTCAACCAACTTCCCATCGTCGGCAGTCCAAACGTTCCGCGTCCGCACTGCATCATCAGTTGACCGGGATGATGATTGAATTGCTCGGTGTGCAATGACCGAATCAACAACAGATCATCGGCCACGCTACCCAGGTGGGGTAAAAGTTCGCTCAGTTCCATCCCACACTGTCCATGTTTGTTGAACTTGTAAGGTGAACCTTGCAGCAACGCATTATTCTTTTTGATAAATGCGAATCGTACTTTCTCCAGCAAAGATTCCGGAAGCGGTTGACCATGGCGTTCCTGGAGAACGGGCTTGGGGTCGAACAGGTCAATATGAGAAGGTGCTCCCGCCATAAAAATAAAGATGCAAGCCTTAGCTTTGGGATCAAAGTGGCTTGGGCGTGGAGCCAACGGGTTGACGCTCATTGCCGCGTCGTCAACGCTGGCTGCGTTGATGAGGTTGTCTGCCGTCAGCATTGAGCCGAGTGCTGCCATACCCAGCCCGCTGGCTGTTGTGTTCAGGAATTCGCGGCGAGTGCGATGAGCCAATTGTGTTTTTGGGTGTGTAAAATTTTGATTCATGGTTTTACTGAAATTTTTGAAGCGAATTTGCAATTCAATATGCGGCTGGAGCCTTGTTAGTCACGAACAATGAATTCATCCAGATTTAAAATTGCTCGGGCGACAATGACCCAAGCTGCGTTGTCCGAAGACTTGGCATTAGGAGCCGCATGACGAGCCGTCAGCTTCTCAGCATCATCTGAGTGTTTCTCGTAAAACGACCTTGCCTTTTCAAGTAGCATCGAAAATTGCTTCTGTTCAAAATCACTTGGTTTGCGAGCTATGCAGAGTAGCATGGCAAACTGCAGACGTTGTCGATTGTTGTTCCCGCCATGCTCCAAAATCCGTTTTGCCAAGCTTTGTGCGGCTTCGGTGAACACCTCGTTATTCATCATGGCCAACGCTTGAAGCGGTGTATTGCTTTGATCTCGCGATAGATTGGTCGTGTTCGAATCGGGGCAGTCAAAACTAATCAACGTCGGATGAGGCGAGGTTCGTTTGAAGAACGTATAAATGCCGCGTCGATAACGGTCTTCGTCTTTGCTGGTGGCCCATTTAAAATTGTTTGCGTAGCTTAGTTCCGTCACGCCAGGCGGCAGTGGGGGAAACACACTTGGGCCACCAATTTTCGTAGAAAGCAATCCGCTGGCGGCCAGATGTAAATCGCGAATGATCTCGGCTTCTACGCGAACGCGGTTTTGTCGCGAGAGCAACAAATTTGTTGGGTCAACTTCATTCAATTCGGGACGATGCCGGGACGATTGCCGATATGTCGCACTCATGACGATCGTCTTAATCAATGCCCTTCTGCTCCAACCCATGTCTCGAGGGAACTTCCATGCAAGCCAATCCAGCAAGGCGGCATGAGTTGGATGATCACCGCGAACTCCAAAGTCATTAACCGTTGCTACGATTCCCCTGCCAAAAAGCTTCGCCCAGACGTGATTTACTGTAACTCGAGGCGTAAGCGGATGACTAGGATCAGTTAACCACCTAGCCAAATCTAGCCGATCCGCACGCTTGCCAGTCGCTCTTGGTTTTAAGGGATGGCTTGAATCGATTACCTTAACAGCCGCGTTGGATACCTCCTTTTCCGGTTGAAGAAAATCGCCGCGACGCAGGACCTTGGTCGTACGCTGGGCGGGGCCTATCACGCGGACGGACATTTCTGGTGATTTGGGCGCGTTCTTCTTATGATTCGCCAATTCGCTGCTGATTGCTTTCGTTTCGGGACTGATGGACGCTACGTAGTTATCAATGATCTCCTGCTCTGCTGCGGTTCGTTTTTCACGTCCTGCTCTGACAATACTTTTTACATTGACTGGCAATGACCTGATCGGGTCATAGCCGCTAATCGCCTGGATTCGAAAACATCCAATAGTGTGAGCACCACCATAATTTTGATCCAGAACGACCTGAATAAACTGGTCACCTTCGACAGAAACGGGCTTTTCCGCGAAGATTATCAACTGATGCGGTTGAGCCATCTTCGGAGAAATGGCCCAACCTGATTTAACTGTTTTTGACAGTACGCCAACCGCTGAAAATTTCGTCTGGGCGAAATCAGCTTCGGCGGCCGCAAACGTTATTTGCTGATGCTTTTTGAACTTTGGTTCGCTGGATACATACGATCGAACTTCGCTCAAAACGAAGTTGCCATTTGGTGCGCGACCAGGCCCACTCTTAGGAAGTCTTTTGTTGGTCAGCACTTCCAATTGGAGGCCAGTGACTGATGCTCCGGGAGCTTCGAATACCAATGTGTATTTGTCTTTGTCGGCTGTGATTCCAGACACCAATATCGAGCCATCTTTTTGCACTTCTAATTTGGCTCCGCTGCTTGTCTTGTTGGAATGCAGTCTCAACGGATGCGTCCGAAGGGGCGTTGCTTCGTTTAATTTCTCGGCCAATTGGTCTTCCCAATCTTTAATGCGACGCTTCAAGTTTGCTTTCGCTAATGCAAACTGGGTCTCCAGCTTCCCCGTTTTCTCATCGTGTTTGGCCTTTGCCTGTTCGTAACGCACAACCGCTTCATGGCTTTGGGAGACATTGGTAGCGGTCTCGTTGGCGTCGTTGAAGAAACCGTACAGTTGGTAATATTCTTTTTGTGTGATCTGATCGTATTTGTGCGAATGGCAGCGTGCACACGTCATCGTTAAACCAAGCCATACCGCAGCTGTTGTTTCCGTGCGATCGAACGTAGCCTCTACGCGGAACTGCTCCTTGTCCGTGCCACCTTCCGTGTTGGTTAGTGTTTGGCGATGAAATGCCGTTGCCAACAGTTGCATCTTCGATGGCTCTGCCAGTAAATCGCCAGCAAGCTGTTGCACTGTGAACTGATCAAACGGCATATCACGATTGATGGCATCAATCACCCAATCTCGATATCGCCAAGCGTTAGGTCTCGGCCGATCCTTTTCGTAGCCATCCGAATCCGCATAGCGGGCTTTATCCAGCCAATGCCGTCCCCAACGCTCGCCGAAATGCTTTGAGACAAGTAGCCGGTCAACCAACGCCTCATACGCGTTGGTGGATTGGTCTGCCAAGAAATCGCTGACCTCACTTGGGGTTGGCGGCAAACCAATCAGGTCGTAGTGCAGCCGTTTCATCTGTGTCGCGCGTTGGGCTGCGGGCGAAGGTTTGATTTGTTTTGATTCTAACTTGGCGAGCACAAAGTGATCGATCTCATTCAGCGGCCAGGATTCACTCGCAACTTCCGGCACCGTTGGCAATTGAATTGGCTTGTAGGCCCAGTGTTTTTCGTATTTGGCTCCACCTTGAATCCATCGACGCAGCACATCAATTTGCTTGGGTGTCAGCGGATCGCCCTCGGGAGGCATGCGATCGGATTCGTCGCTTGAAGTAATTCGATGCAATAATCCACTAGAGCGAGAATCGTTTGGGACGATCGCGGTCTTCCCAGATTCCAGTTTCTTGAACGCTTCTTTCGCTATATCTAGACGCAAACCACCTTCTGCTTCGTCGGGTCCGTGACAAAGGATACAATGCTTCGCAAGCAGTGGTTGCACGTCACGTGAAAACACGATGGAGTCTTCCGCATGCGACGCGCTAGCCGACTGGACGGCGGTTGCAACCAAGACGGAAATAAGAAATCGAGAAATCATTAGCACGCTCTAATTAGATAATCATAGGAATCCTTGTTTGCATGATATCATGCCACGGACGACGGTGTGCCCGATCCATTAATCAAGCTTGCGTTCCTTGTCCCGGGATCGCAATTTCATCGTCGTTCCGCGTCTTCTAGCTATGGCTTCCCAGCTTTTTCGTCAAGATTGTTTTGTGCGATCGTGACGGTTTAAGAAAGTCAGTTCCAAGAGAAACCAATTTGGTTTGTCACCATTTAAAATGGTGACGCGACGCGAATTCCAATTCGGTTACCAATTCATATCCACTCGAATAAAAACGGTTGCTGGCATTTGATAGTCAGACCAGGAGCAAGTAGACTCATTCCTGCCCAGAAAAATCTGGGGGGTAAAAAAGTTCAAAGAAAAAACCAAGGAAGTAATGATGAAAACGATATACCTCACCCTCGCCATTTTGTTGACTTGTTGTAACTCGGTCGACCTAAAGGCTCAAGATAAGCTTGCTGTCACCAAGGGACAGAAAATTGCGTTTTTGGGCGATTCAATTACTGCCGCTGGAGCGAGAAAAGGTGGTTATTGCGAACTTGTGATTCGGACTTTAAACGGTCATGGCCTCGACGTGAAGTCTCGTTACGCTGGTATCGGTGGTCACAAATCAAATCAGATGTTGGCTCGTTTAGAGAAAGACGTTCTCAGTCACAAACCAGATTGGATGACTCTTTCCTGCGGTGTCAATGATGTTTGGCATGGAGCTCGCGGAGTCAAACTGGAACCCTACAAAAAGAATATCACAGCAATCGTCGACAAAGCTCAGGCTGCTGGTGTGAAAGTCATGTTACTCACGTCAACCATGATCAAAGAAGATCAAACAAATGAATTGAACCAAAAGCTGGCTCCGTACAACGCGTTCTTAAAGGACCTTGCTAAAGAGAAGAAATGTTTGTTTGCCGACCTGAACGCTGACATGCAGGAAGCACTAAAGAAATTCCCGGCGGATGCCCCTAAGGGAAAACAGCTGACAAGCGACGGCGTGCATATGAATGCTCTCGGCAACATCATGATGGCCAAAGGCGTTCTAAAAGCTTTCGGTCTTTCAGTCGACGAGATCGCCGCCGCTGAAACAGAATGGAAAAAGGGAAAGTCCAAAAAGTAAAACTCTTTGTGTCACAAACGACATCTTGGCCGCAACAAGTCCAGCCGACGATCATTTGCTATTTTGCATCTCGTTTCAGGTCGTCGATTCTACTGGGTGAAAGATTCGGTGCGTCACTTTCAAAACATTGTATTTTCAAGGCGTTTTTGGCGGTTAGGTACTGAATCACAATCCCCGTGTTGGGGTTAGAACGCCTCTGCCCCTACTTTTGCTTTTTACAGCATCATCTCGCAAACCATCACGGCAAATTATCACCTAGGTCTTCAGTTTCTGGGGCCTTCGGTGATTTCTTATTCTGCGTGCACCCTCTTTTTCTTTGCATTGGCTCCCGTCCAAGAAACCATTCCCATTCGCGCCACCATTCCCGTCATGTTTGGTGCGATTCGCCCAGCACCACTACCGGTCGCTCGCCGCAATTCCCCATTGGGACTAATGATCAATCAGCCACTTTCGCATTCTCCCTACCGCATCGGTCTCTTGTCCGGGGAACAGTTGCCATTGTTTGTCCGATGTCAGAGTGATGGATGATATGCTAACGGCGGTCGAAAAGTGCGTCCTTTGGCGGGGATTTAAGGTCTACGTTGATGGCGTCCATAATTGAGAAGCAGGCATTTTTTCCAGTCGGAGTGCGAATCGATAACGGACTATCGCAACTGCAACCTGAGCAAATTTCCAGATTCCATTCGTACTGGGATCACGGAGATTTCTTTTTACGAGTTACCATCTTTCCCTGTATCCCGGCGTAAAACACGATGATTTCGGCCGGCTTATCCGACTTGTTTTCACCGAAGTGCTCTTTGCCAACCAATTCAACGATAGAATCACCCTCCTTTAGCGTTAGTTTTTTTCCGTCGGCTGTGACGACGTGAAGCTCTCCCTTTAAAAGAACACCGGCATTGATGAAGGGATGAGTGTGCATGTCCAATTTTGTTTTCGGCGGGACCGTAATCTTCAATATCGTTACTTCCGGCTGCCCTTTGGGATAAGCGGGCAATTTGTCACCATTCCAGCTGGATATCGATTGAGCCAACTTCTCAACACGAACCTCAGAAAGCTCTGCCTTTCCAGACGCAGACTTGTGATCATCATGGTGAAAAAAAAGCAGGGACGCCGATAAGACGAGGCATAAACATTTCATTGAATTTCCGTGTTGAGCGTTGAACGATATGAGAGCGTCGGCCCCCACGAATAGGGTGGGCTTGGTAAAAATGTTACGCTTAATCCCGACGATCCGCAAGTTATTCAAACCACAAACTGATCAGCAGTCTGATGGGCGATTAGCCATAACTATTGGGTATCATCGATCGGGCAGCAAACCGGCAGATTGACGTCTAGACCCACCAACGCAGCAGGTCATCCCGTGATCGAATGCCGGTCGATCTAAGCTTTGATTCGATGAAACCAAACGCAAGGCAAAAAACCGATCGAACTCAATTGAATGCCTGATCTTCATTGCAACGTATCCAAATTCAGCACTTAAAATGCATCAACTGGAGAGCAATTTTTAGAGCAGCATTGTCTGTGGGAACTGCCTGGCTGTCTTCAAAATGCCTTTGGTGTAAGCACCAAAAACAACTGACCGGTTGCCAAAAGAGATGGCGGCAAAAAGAAAACCTCAACCAGCCGCAACGCTTAAATCATTGCGGGGGATGCCTGCCTGTCGAGTTCAAAGGTCCGACCACCCAATCTGCGAGCGTTCGCCCGAGATCCCCCTCAACCACCAAGCCAGCAAAGTCGACGGGACCTGGATTGAGCTGAAGCCGAAGCACGTCTTCGGCCCTGCGCTCGTCATCCACTGCTCGAAACCGAGGTCCCACACCGGCAAAACGAAGACCTTCTGAGAGCAGTTGAGAGGTCAAATGACCACAGCTAGGATCGTCGATCGGCAGGTCGATAAAGACCGTAGCAGCAGAAGCCGAGGTCTCCATTGCATTGATCGCGGCCTGGACGCCGTCAAAGGTTCCGCTAGTAATGCGATCGAGAGCCACCCACGCAACACCACGCCCCGATTCGAATCGAGTTCTGACCGCTGCATGACCGTCCGCTGGCGTGATCTGCTCCGTCTCAAAACAAACCTCCCGTTTCCGCGCTTCATAAAGGGGCGCGAGAATCAACGCGAGTTCCGGTGGTACAAACGCGTGGAGCATCGGTTCCTCGACGATCGGATCCCAATAAAGAAAACAGGAGTGACGGGCCGATTGGTTCCCGTCCTCAAGCTCTCCAGAAACACCACCGCGCAGCGAAGCTTCAGCCGGCGTGGTACCCAGACAAAGACCAGTCGGGGTTGAGCCAAACTTGAGATTCATTCGCTGACTGATAGGGTGCCGAGCGGTCGGCTGACTCCATATTCCCAGCAGCCCAATGCGAGCGCCGGCCGCCTCGACAGCCGAACGCATCGGCGTCATTAGGCCGTGTCCTCTATGTCGGTGATCGATAACTGCCTGCCCGGCTTCTCCAATTGGCCCGAGGTCGGGTCGTTCGAGCGCGTAATGACCGACAACATCACCCTCTGGTGACTCGCAGACGATCGAGTGCAGTCGTCCCTCACGGTTTAACAAATCGATCCGCTCCGGAACGTATAGATCAGGGTTGGGATACGATCGACCATAGGCTTCGTAGATGCGACGAGCGATCTCCAGTCCGTCCCCTTCCTGGTAGTCACGGATTCGATATTCGCCAGTCATGGTTGAGCAAGAGATATCGGCGTGGGCGTTTTCCGCCTCTTCGCGTTCGAGTCGATGCCGGACGTCTTCCAAAACCTCAATCGCAGGATGCTCCCGTTTCACGCTAAGGTGGAGTTCCGAACCCTCACGCCCTTTTTGAACCCACGAGAGTCTGTCGAATGTCGTGTTCGGTCGGATTCGTTCGGCAATATCGACCCTAGCATTCTGGCCAAGGTCACCTCCTAGAGGAATGCCGTGCTCGAGGATCCGAAATTCTAGCTCGCGTGCATCGATCGTCACTCCGATTTCGAGCGGGATCACCGCATCGCCTTCCATCGCAAGTGCGCGTTCCACCAGTTCCACGCCGCAAAGAAACGCGTCCAGCAAATCCTGCCGTCGGTCTCCCGAGAATTCCGCGAGAGCGAGCGCCCGACTGGCAAAGTCTCGAACCAGTGGAGCAAGTTCCGGTAGGCCGGGTAGATCAAGTTTAAGTTCGATACGATCGGGGATATTCACGTTCTTACGCTTCCTGCAACACTTCTGGGATTCCATCTGGCGCGGGACTTACAATCGACTCCCTACATGTGGCCAAGAATTTCAAAAAAGGGATTTCGCCTAAATTGCTATTCGCGATCCATATTTTGGGGGGATTTGAAGAGGATGTCAAACAACCGAAGTTTGTCGGACTGACGCCGGTTAGTGATTGCGAAAATTCGGCCGCCGTCAATACGCAAAACGGGCAAGCATCAGCACTCAAAGTTTGATTGGATCTATAAGTTGCTACCGATTCTTTTGTCTGGTTCAGGCAAACACGGGAAGAAGGAACAATTCAAAGTGCGATGTTTAGGGGTCGATACCGATGACGAATGGAACCAGAAAGCGAAGCATGAGTTGGCATCTCAGCCCTGGCACCGAGGATCGCCTTTCACCAAATCAGAAATGTACTGAGTTACCGGATGTTTGTGCCCCATTTCTAATCCGCGTTTACTCAAACCCGCGATTTTTTCCTCTGCATTTTTATTAACTGTACTGGATAAAAAATCGTAGATAAAATGGTTCGCTCGCGATGATGGCCACGAATTTACTGCCATTATCAAGTTTCGAGCCGAAGAGGCGTTTTCGAAAGGCGAAAGGGGCCGTTCTTGGCGAATCGTTGGTTAATTCTCGCCAGTCGGTTTTCAGCACTTCCGAAAGCAAACGTGAAAAGCATTGGACGACACAATCGTTGGACCAATCGAAACCTGCAGAAATTGGGGAAGCATATTGTGTCCTCAAATCGCGATACCAGCGATTCGATCCCAAAATTCCACCGATACTGACCTCTCTCTTTTAGACGTTACCGCGAAATCACGGAAACGGTTTCATTGACATGACATAACGTGATTCGCGGCCTACCAATTGCGAGCAGTTTTAAAAGCAGAAGCGGCGCTGTTACTTCCGACTCACACAGGAAAAAATCCGGTACAATTAAGACAATTGAGCGCTAAACGAATGGTGACGAATCCGTTCGTCTTCTTGATTACGGATCTTTATTTTGAGTGTTTTCATGTGCAGAATACCCCAATTGCTTGCCCTTGTTTTTGGGCTTTGCAACTGCTTCTTGGCAGATCGATCAGTGAGCGTCGCCGAGGAGCCGACCGACCCCAAGTCCATACGCCGTATCGAGGGTTTTGAGGTAGAGCTTTTGCGGGCCGCGAAAAAAGATGAGGACTCGTGGATTAGCATGTGCTTTGACAATCGCGGTCGAATTATCCTAGGCCTCGATCGGGTAGGTGTGGGTCGGTTGACACTGGAACAGGAAAACGAGCCTCGATTTGAGAGAATTGAAAATTCATTAAAGCATTGCCGAGGGGTTCTCTACGCCCATAACAGCATTTACGTCAATTCAACCGACAGCAAAAAACTGGTTCGGCTGGAGGACAAAGATCAGGACGACGTTTTTGAGTTCCGGACAGAATTGATCCAGTTTGATTATCGAAGTCGATACGGACATGGTTCCAATCAAATGCGATTGGGGCCCGACGGCATGATCTATGTCGTGATTGGAAACGATGTTGCATTTCCCGACGGGACGCTCACCTCTTCGCCTTATCGAAATCCTCAGAACGACTGGCTGTCCCCTGAGGCAGGCGACCTGGGACAGGACAATCGAGTTGGCTTTATATTGCGAATGGATAGTGAGGGAAAACGAAAAGAGATCATTGCGGGCGGTTTTCGCAACCAGGTCGATCTGGACTTCGATGACAACGGCGAGATGTTTACGTTTGATGCAGACATGGAATGGGATATCGGCGCTCCTTGGTACCGGCCAATTCGAGTCAATCATATCGTTTCGGGGGGGGAATATGGCTGGCGCTGGGGATCGGGAAAGTGGCCCGCTTATTATCCAGATAGTCTGCCTTCCAACCTTGACGTCGGTATGGGCTCACCGACCGGTGTGGTGTTTGCAACCAAAAGCCAATTTCCTGACCGATATCGACGGGCCCTTTTGATTGCCGATTGGCAGAACGGGAAAATCTTGGCAGCTCATAAAAATTCCGCCGGTGCGTCTTATTCTTTTAAATTTGAATCGTTTCTAGACGGAGCGCCGTTAAACGTCTGCGATATGGAATTCGGGCCCGATGGAAAACTTTATTTTATTACCGGAGGTCGTGGATCGCAGTCGGCACTTTACCGTGTCTCCTGGTCCGGCAAAATTGCCCCGGCCAAAACGGACGTTGGTTTAAATCCTGCGCAACAACGACGGCGAGAAATCGAAACCTTTCATCGAACTCCCGATGCATCCGTCATCGATAACGTCTGGAAAGATCTGGGAAGCACTGATCCATGGATTCGCCATGCTGCTCGAATCGCCGTGGAAAGACAGCCGATTACTCAATGGGAAAACCGCGTATTCACGGAGACGGAAATCGATATCGCCCTGAATGCTTTGATTGCGGTTGTTCGCATCAAGGAATCGCCCGACGAAAACCGGTTAGCCTTTCACTCGCGGGTTGCCGCTAAGCTGGCAGAATTACATCAATCAACAAAATTCGACGGAGAAAATCAGGGCTCAAGAAGATTAATGGCGACGATCAGGATCGTTGGAATCCTGTTTTCCCGTCACGGAGTACCAGCACCGAATATCGCCAACCAGTTGGGCAAAATGTTTCAAGGTTATTTTCCGCATCGAGATGAACACCTAAATTGCGAACTGTGTGAGCTCCTGGTTTTTCTAGGGCAAACCGAAGAATTCGCGGCCGCATTTTCATTTCTCAAGCCAAACGCTTTGAGCCAGGAAGCTCAGATTCATTTGGCAAGGTCGCTAGCCCACATTCCACAGCCCTGGCCCATCCAACACAATCGCCTGTTCGCCCAATGGCTTGACGGAGCACAGCGATTCCGGGGCGGTCATCTGTTGCCGTCGACAATCAAAAAGATGCAGACCAATTTCCTGACTTCATTGTCTGAAGGCCAGAAAACCGAGCTGGTTGACGAATTGCAACTGCTGGCGGAACCCTCGGTAAAGAACTCGATTTCGCACACGAGGCAATTGGTTAACCAATGGAAGGTCTCCGATCTGGAAAAAATTGATATTGGTAACGGAGTAACGAAACGCGGTCGAGAAATCTACTTGCAGGCGCAATGTTCGGGGTGTCATCGGAAAAATGATTTCGGAGCTCAAATCGGCCCGGACTTGTCGACGGTAGGAAAACGTTACGACCGCGCCGCACTCTTGGAGTCACTGATTGAGCCGTCTAAGCAAATCGATCCGAAGTACGCCCTATCGAGCTATGCCCTGCTCAGTGGCAAAACCTACACCGGTCGCGTTCACGGCGTTAACAAGACGACAATCACTCTTGAGACCGACCCACTGCGTCAAACGACGGTCGTGATTCAACGGGATGAAATTGAGGCCACCAAACCATCCGTCCTTTCGCCGATGCCAACAGGATTACTCAACACCTTTTCCAAGAGAGAGATTACCGACCTCTTGGCCTATTTGATATCAGAGTCTGACTGACAGTGTTTTGCCTGCTCGGCCCCAATCCTAGAAAAATGCAAGTCAACGATTCGGGGCACGCGTTTGTCATAATTGCCCAAGCCATGAGCGGGCCAACTCTGAACCCGGCGCCCGAGATTTGCCGTTAAACCAGGATGATTGAGGTGGAAGACCGATCGCTTTCAAACGGGTCGTGAAGTACGTTCGATCTCGGTTTAACCGCCGACACCTCTAACGTGCCATCGGACCGCTGGTTCGCACTTCTGCTGAAAAGGACAGCCACAAAACGGTGGCAAGTCTCCCAAATCCGTGGGATAGTTTGCACCACTTGCCCCGCTCCTCTGCGCTGCCCGTTCTCTCTGCTATTAGTTACATCGTCAGTTTGCTGCTTCAGTGCTTCATCTTCGAGTAATTCGTTTCGGTCTTCGGGCCTTTTGCCCCAACGCCGTGTTCGTCTACGCCCTGTTCATTTCTCGAATCGCTCGGCTCAACCACCGAACAACCCAATTTGGGCGAGGAAATAAATCGATCGGGTTTCGTTTTCCGACCTTAAGCTTCAAGGCGATCTCGGTAAACGCCAGCAATTTCCCCACCGGCCTGAGTTTTGGCAGTGGACGGTTAACGAATCGTCGGACAGTCTTGAAATCAGAAAAACAAAACACTATCTGATCATTCTGGAAAACGACTGTCGCTTTCTGGTCGGCGATCGCGACGTCAAGCTCGCCGACCATCAAGACTTTGGGGAATCACTCTTCTGACTGGTGCTGATCTTTACGGATCCGTTAAGCACCCATTCCGCATGCTCGGCATTCGCTCCCGTACCGCTAGGGACTTGAATGTGCATGTCTTCAAATCCGTAGGTGATCTCTGCATTGTTTCCCGTTAGGCGATCGTAAAGTCCGATTGCTAGGTCTGGCCAGTTTTTCGTTTGATCCGCGTTCATTTTTTGATCCTGTTATTAGAAATTGATAATGTCACTAGGAAGCGGCACCCAACCGAGTTTGCAATTCTTCCGATCCGGCAATTGTCTCGCCGCTAAGCTGAAGAACCTTAGGATTGCCACCATGCCCGCAAGAACCTCAGTTCAAGTGTCCTGCTCCGGCATTTCGTTCAGCTTGGGAACGCTACTTTAATGCTACGGGTCTAATCCGCAAAAAAAGCTGACTCGCAACTAATTTCTTTTTGCGCAAACGACCATCTTTTCTTCGGCGAGGTCACGTTGGGCAGTTTCACAATATGAGATTGCAGATATGAATTTCATAAAAGCCCCAGAATGACCGTCTAATTGCATATTCAATGAATTTATGATTCAGTCCATTATCCAAGGGGTTTGCGAACAAAAAACCATGGGATCAAATAACCAAAAAATTGGCACTCACAGGGAAATCGCAAATTTGACTCAAAGTTGTCCAAGGTAACCCAATGCGATTGGACACCGCCTAGTCGTTTCCGGCGACTTCCCACCTCGTCAAGAAGATTTTACGGTTTGCTTTCGAACTGGACGTTAGCTGGGAATCATCGGCGAAGACTCCCCAATCATATTGGCTCGTGGATTCAAAAAACTCAAACAAGCTTGTTGAGCGATGGAAGACGGATTCGGCAATCAATTTGCAGCTGAAATTTCGGCTGCGACCGATCATTGGCCAGGTGACCCAAGCCATATGACCCAAGCCATTTGACCCAAGCCATATGACAAAGCGATTTTTTCAACGAAAAATTCGTACGGGAAGCATAGCAGTTCAATTTTCAACACTTGTACTCTAACACGGGAACGACTTCGGGGGATTTG
>CAJQQR010000200.1 GCA_905480545.1 uncultured Pirellulaceae bacterium | reverse complement strand
AGAACGTTGGCCATTTCCGGCTTGAGTTCCATCAGTTTTCGGAGTGCCGTCGAAGTTCGCTGCTGTGCTTTGGCTTCGATCCATCTACCGGTCAGAATTAGCGTGACAATCGTTGCTGAGGTTTCAAAGTAAACATGATCGCCCCAATTTTCGATTCCCAACCAAGGGCCCATCACAACTGCAACGCTATAGAGGTATGCCACCGTCGAACCTAATGCAACCAACACATCCATGTTAGCGTAGCGCGCTTTTAAGCTTCTCCATGCACCGATGTAATAGCTGTAGCCAACATAAAACTGAACGGGCGTTGCCAGAGCAAACATCAACCAGTTCACCCACGTCTCATGCGACCAGTGTCCCCAGATACCAAAGTCCCGGCCCATGCTGAGCACGAATAATGGTAGCGTCAACGCAGCGCCAATCAGTAGTTTGCGACGCTTGGTATCCGCTTCGGCGTGGGGCTGGGTTGCTTTCTGGTCCGCCGCGTCTGAATCAAACGAAACCGGAACGGAAAAACCACTTGAGGTAATGGCGGCGGCGATTAAATCCTGATCCAACAGATCTGCATCGAATGAAACAAAAGCCTTTGCGCTTGGAAGACTGACCGTGACCGCCTCTACTCCGGGCAGTTTCTGGATTGCAGTTTCCACATGGCCGACACAATTTGCACATGTCATTCCGCTAATCGGAATTTGCACTTCGGTTTTGTTCACTTGCATCTCACGAAAAGGTGTTGTGCTGGTTTTTGTGTGATGCAATTCGCGAACCAGGATGTTTCTTTCGCTTTGGTAATGCAAAATTCCGAAACATTGGTCTCTCGAGAGTTCGCCCGACGGGCGTTGTCGTGCGAACCCGTGCACACAGCAACCGATTTTCCAGTCGGTTTTTGATTTGACAAGCACGCATGGAGCTGGAGGAGCCTTGTGTTACTTCAAATTCACTGTTTTGTTTTCTTCAGCGTGAGCAAACTGTCCTTTTGATCAGCGATGAAAACAGGTTGGAATGTCTAACAGCGATTTTAGCATCGCCGGTATCCAGCGGGATTTTAGCTGAAAATGCTTGCTCAGCCATGATCAATTTGCTTCGCTAAAAACTAAGTATACCGTTTCATTCGATCGCAACATCAAACTCTCCATCTTTGTCGAAGTCCATTTCCGCAATTAGGCGGATGTTAGGGGAATGCATTTGGAATCAAGTGAGCATTAAATTCGGTGGCCTTCTTCCGTTTTTTCAGGGTTTCAATTTATGTTTCCCAAATGCAAGTTTAGTTCTCGATACCGTTAAGCGATCCGTTTGAGGAACGAGAAAAGAAAACGAAATCGGTGGTTTGGGGGGCATTGGGAAATGTGCATTGTTTGATGTGGGACGAGCACAAATTTTGATGTGCCTTACCGGCAGCCGTGTTAGCCTTGCAATATCAAGTGATGGTTGTTTTCCTTCGCCGTCAAAACCCGTTCTTCAATCGCGATTAAGATCCAGATCATCCGACGGAACGGAAAGAATCCGGCGGAGGTGGAAGCAAAAATAAAACGACTCAAACACGTCAAGAAAAATAAAGCGGTTTAAGCCAGCTTTTCCTGTGCCGTGATGATCCTAATGCTGGATCGGCACGCTAGTCTCCTTTTTTGGGAACCGTCGGCGGTGGAAGGCACTGTGCATTACGGAGCTGTCGAGGTTTGATTGCATGGTGAATCGGCCTATAATGGGGATCATTCCTCGTTAGTCTTCCTTCCAACCGGCCGTCAAAAATGGGCATATCCAGGCGAAAGTTTCTCAAGGTTAAAGGTGCGGTGATGGCGCTGCCGTTCCTTCACTCTGTCGCTGGTGCAGACGATAAAAAAGTATCACCTCGACCCCATAAGAAACTGGTGATGGTTTATCTTCCAAATGGAATCGTTAGACGGTGTTTCTTTCCCGGTGAAGAAAAATCCGAAATCCCGGGATTTGTCGGCGGTTTTAATGCAGATAAGACAAAAGACCAAAAGCGGCTAAAGCAGAAGCCTGGAATCTATGACCTGGAATGGACATCAACGCTGCAACCGCTAAAAGAGCATGCCAATGATATTACGATGATCACTGGTTTGGATCGTAGTTTTAAAAACGGTCAAGATGTCCATGCTCAAGGCGCTTCCTGCTACTTAACGAGTGTGTCACCGGAACAGGCGGCCGAGAAGGGATGGCGGCATCCAAACGGTCGTACTTTAGATCAGATCATTGGTGCGCATGTCGGCAATCAATCGGTTTTTAACACGCTGGAAATCAGTTGCAATGGATTTACTCAAGGTAAGGAGTCAATCTTCTTTGACAACATTTCCTGGTATGGTCCTGACAAAATTGCTCCCTCGATCCGGGAACCCCAGAAACTTTACGATCGTTTATTTTTAAAGGATAGCTACCGATCTCATGTTGAAGATGTAACGGATTTGGTGCTGGCCGATGCCAAAACATTATCTGGCAAACTAGCAAAGGAAGATCGAAAAACGCTGGATGAATTCATGACGATGATTCGAGAGATCGAAGTCCGGATTGAAAAGCTTCAAAAGTTGATCTCGAGCGCCGACATCAAAATCCCAAAAAATGAAATACTTCCGCGAGGCGAGTACATCCGGCTTCAGGCCGATCTAATGTTGCTTGCCTTGCAGATGGGCATCACCGATGTTTGTACTTTCATGTTGGGACCAGAGCGTTGGGATGCAACGCTGATGTATGAGGGGGTTTTCGACAAGCCGGTTCAGCACCACAACATGACACACAACCAAAAAGGGAATGGCTATCTGAACCTGCAGAAGATCGACATATTTCACATGCAACAATACGCCTACTTGATATCGAGAATGAAGTCGATCAAAGAGATGGATGGGACTTCTTTATTGGATAATTCAATCGTAACGTTCGGTGCAGGATTGGGTGACGGTGCCACTCACCAGTATTTTGACTTGCCCATGATCCTGGCCGGAAAAGCTCAGCAGCAGATCAAACAGGGGCGGTTTCTGAAATGTAAAAGCGGGACACTCAATTCAAATCTTTGGCTAACGATTGCCAATCTAATGGGTTTGGAGATCGAATCGTTTTCAGATAGCAATGGCGTTATCTCTGACCTTTGGACCTGATGTATGACGCACTTGAGGATGTCGTATTGGGCTTTATCTGTATGAGTTCGATATTCAAGGATTGCTCTACCGAATTGAACCGTGCTCAAGAGAAATTGAATGAAAACAAGAATCTTGCTCAACTCATCCGGAATAAAGAAATGCGTTTGGATTCACTGCGTGATTCTTTTTGCGATAGAAGCTAACCCTGTTTGGGGCGATGAGGCGTTCAAAGAGACAATCCAGCCGTTTTTGGTGGCCAACTGCGTCAAGTGCCATCGTCAGGCTGGAAAAGGAGAAGAGGCGAAGGCTGGTCCCAAAGGGGATGTCAATCTGGCGATGCTGAAGACCGAGAAGGATCTTCTCAGTAATGGAGAAGTGATCGGGCAGTTAATTGATGTATTGGATTCGTATGACATGCCGCCCGACACTGAGCCGGAAATTGCGGACGCTGAACGGGAAAAAGTGATTGGCTTGCTCAAGCAGGCGCTGAAGGAAAGCGTTCAGCAGGAAAACATTCGCCGATCTCGTGTTCGACGATTAAACCGGTTTCAGTACAACTACACCGTTCGGGATTTGTTCGGTTTGGATCGCGATGTTTTTGCGTTACCTGAAAAGTTAATGACGCGCCATTCGAACTACTTGGGGAAGCCATCAGCCCGCATGCCGGAGCAGGTGCGAGTCGCGTCCTATGCGCTCAATCCGAGACCGGGTTTGGCAAATGTCAAGGCGTTTCCAAAAGACTTGCGGGCGGCGCACGGGTTTGACAACCAGTCGAATCAACTGACGATGTCACCGTTGTTGTTGGATGCATTTTTGCGGCTGGCTGTTTCCATTGTCGAAAGCCCAGACTTCAACCAACAAACGGTGGGCGTTTGGCAAGAGTTGTTTCAGGAACCTCAAGATTCCGAAAAACTGAAGGAGGAAACGAGAAACCGGATTGCAAAATTTCTCAACAGAGCTTTTCGACGAGATGTTGGAGATGAATTGATCGACCGCTATGCCCGTTTTGCGTTGGGCAAAATGAATGAGGGAGTTGCGTACACGGAGGCGATGAAAAAAGTTGCTTCGGCCGCTTTGTCTTCACCAATGTTTCTCTATCGAATCGAATCTAATGATCGACTTGATCGTCAGTTTGAGTTGGCATCCAACCTTTCCTACTTGTTGTGGGCAAGTGCTCCGGATGAAAAGCTGTTGCAGCTAGCGGCCGAAGGAAAACTCTCCGAAACCAGTGTGTTGCGTGACGCCACTCAGCGTATGGTGGCCGATCCCAAGATCGAAAGGTTTTTGGATTCTTTTCCGACCCAATGGTTGCAATTGGAGAACGTGTTGGCGGTGACGCCAGATCCACGAAAACAACCGCTTTTCAGTCTCGATAAGGATCATCCCGCGAGTTTGCAAATGTTGGTCGAACCGCTGCTGCTCTTTGATGCAATGTTTGTGGAAGATCGTCCGCTTGTTGAATTGATCCAACCAAATTTTGGTTACCAGAGCGACTTTCTGAAAACCTGGTACACTTCCGATCTCAGCCCACCGAAAGTTGATAGCTCAAAGATTCTTCAGCAAAACCAATTCAATGATCAACA
Organism: uncultured Pirellulaceae bacterium; assembly: GCA_905480545.1. Classification (GTDB taxonomy): domain Bacteria; phylum Planctomycetota; class Planctomycetia; order Pirellulales; family Pirellulaceae; genus JABAAE01. The sequence continues at coordinate 15,891 of CAJQQR010000200.1, read as the reverse complement.
ACGGGAGATGCTGGTTAAGCAACTTCAAGCGACGCAAACCAAACTTGACCAATTGGTGCAGCCAATACGAAAGCAGTTGCTGACCGCAAAGCAAGATGGTGAAGAAACGAAAGCAGTTGATCTCAAGCCCGTTGCCGCATGGGAGTTTGATGGGAACTTGAAGGCTTCGATTGGAAAATTGGATTTGGTTTCTCATGGTAAAATCAGTTTCAAAAACGGAAGTGTTGAGCTGAATCAATCACACTTGCTCAGCCCACCCATTCCATTTGATCTCAAAGCCAAAACGCTAGAGGTCTGGTTTGTTCCTCACAATCTGAAGCAGCGAGGTGGGGGAGTGATGGGGATCCAGGGGCAAGGCGATTTTTTTGACACGATTGTGCTGGGAGAACGCCAGCCTCGTCATTGGATTTCCGGTAGTAACGGATTTAGTCGAACCGACGACTTTCAGGGTTCCTCACCCGAGGAAAAACAAAACGAGGTGATTCATCTTGTGATGGTCTATCAAGCGGATGGCACCACGTTGCTTTATCGAAATGGGCAGCCGTATGGCAAGCCCTTCAACAAAGGTCGCGCTGTCTTTCCCGGAAAGAAGTCACAAGTCCTTTTCGGTCTGCGGCATCTTCCGGCAGGTGGCGACAGATTCCTCCACGTGAGTATTGATCAGGCTCGGCTCTATGACCGTGCGCTGACGCCCGCAGAGGTTAAGGCGGCCAATTTGGGCAGACACCATTTCGTCACCAAACAAGAGTTGGTCGCGGCGATGACGAAATCACAACAAAATCAAATGACCGTGTTGGTCAAGCGGATTTCCGATACCCAGAAAGAGCTGAAGAGCGTCCCCGTCAATCGAGATCCGAATCGAGTGGTTCAGGAGGTTCGCAGCCGTTTTGAAAACGAGATACGACAAAAAATGAAAGGTCAGATTTTTCGTCGAGTCAAAGCCGATGATCCTCGCTACGGAGGTCTGATCACCAACGCTGCCATCTTGAGCATGACGTCAGGTCCCAAGCGATCCCACCCGATCGCCCGTGGCGCCTGGATCATCGAAGTGATCTTTAACGATCCACCGCCTCCTCCGCCGAATGACATACCGCCCTTGAATGAGGACAGCGGAGATCAGAACTTGACGATACGCGAAAAGTTCCGAGTCCACAGGAAGAATCCCGACTGTGCGGGTTGCCATTCAAGTCTCGACCCTCTGGGCTTTGCGATGGAGAATTTTGACCTAACCGGGAGGTGGCGAGATCAATACGAAAATGGACGAGACGTGGACATGAAAGGCAAACTGATGAGGCGTTTTACCTTTAACAATGTGGTTGAATTTAAACGAGCGATCGTTCGCGAAGAAAAACGGCTTGCTAAGGCCTTCATCGAACACCTGCTGCGTTTTGCCCTGGCGAGAGAATTATTGCCAAGGGATCGTCTGACTGTTGAAAATATCATCGAGCGGACCAAGTCATCGCAATATTCGATCAAGAAGATCCTGAATGAAGTGATTTTAAGCGAGCCATTTCTGAATTTGAAATAGTCGCGTGTTGTTTACCGCTAAACGATGGGAAGGCGTTTTCGTTTCGTAAAATGACAGCCCATTCACGCGCAATCAATCGAATTTGCCGACCTTTTGTGGGTGTGCCGTTTTAAGGTGAAAGAGCATTGCATGTTTCGCCATCGATAAAGTCCAAGAGAGATCATCATGACAATTGACCGTCGGAATAAAAGCGTTTGGAAACGCTTGGTACGATATTTTGTTGCCGGTGCATTCACCGTTTTGCCTCTAGTTTTGACTGTGGTTGCATTCTCTTGGGGGATCGGGTTTCTCTCGGACCTCGTTGGCCCGGACACGTTTCTCGGACAACGTCTCAGCACTGTTGGACTGCGTTTTGCAACCAACCCAATCGTTGCTTATGCACTTGGTTGGTTAAGCCTCGCCGTCGTGGTTTTTGTGGTCGGGTTTTTGGTCGAGTCGGGTCTGAGGGGCTTTATCCGACGAGTGATCGATGCTGTTTTACGGCGTGTCCCTTTGGTGGGCAAGGTCTACGAAACGTCACAGCAGTTGGTCAACATGCTGGACTCCGGTGGTGACGATAAATTAAAAGGGATGAGTGTTGTCTATTGCAATTTTGGTGATCGCGGGGGCGTCGGCGTGTTGGCTCTTCTACCAAAACAGGACATCATTAAAATAAACGGTAGCGACTTCTACGTTGTGCTCGTACCGCAGTCACCGGTTCCGATCGGTGGTGGATTACTGTTTATGCCTGTTGAGTCAGTGCAGCAAGTCGATATGTCCGTGGATAAACTGATGTCCGTTTACGTGTCCATGGGGGTGGTTGCGCCGGACGATATTCCAGAAAGAGCCCCCCAGCATCCTGATGATAAAATGGGTGATCATTCAACTGAAGCGTAGGCGCTGCTGACAGACTTCATGTTGACAGGCTCAATGTTGACAGACTCCATGTTGGTAGGTTCTTCGCTCTGCTATCGATTCGCAGTGTCAACCTGACTTTCTTTATCCAACAGTTGGCACCGAACGTTTTACTGAATGGTTCGAGAGATCCATTCTCGTCTGGGAGTATGAGTATTCAGCAATTTGTTGAAACGATCTCGAGCTGCGGTGATTGCCGAAAACCGCAATAGTTTTGGTCGATTACAATAAAACTGAATGACACGTTTCATCGTCGGTTTGACCAGCAGTCAGTTTCTCTTTGCAATGCCTGGAAAAGCTAATAAATAGTGTCGATGATCGAATTCAGTACAATAAGAAATTAATTCCTTATTCAATCTGCATTTCCTTTCGCTCGTTGATGCTAAGCTTAAATTATGCGGTCCGAAAAAATCTGTTTTCTTAGGCGGGTTACTTGAGCCAGAAAATTAAATCAACGCAAGTAAACGAGTGAATATGACTCCTTGGAAACATCATATGGGCAATCATCGTTGGCGGTTTGTCGTTTGTGCTTCAACCGTTGTCACATACGTTTGCATCGTTTCAATATTTGGTATCGCTCCGGTTCGCTCACAAGAGTTGAATAAACTGCCGAACTTTCCGTGTTCAAGTTCTGACTCACCGTTAACCGGTGATGCAAAGAAACTGTTTATGACTTACTGCTTGGATTGTCATGATGGCTCTTCTCAGGAGGGAGGCCTGAATTTAGTTGCCTTGCTGGAGAAGAATACATTTGACAGCACATTCATTTTCGAAAATGTGATCACGGGAAAGATGCCTCCTGGCGATATGGAGCAACCAACCGACGCCGAGCGAAGCGTGATGTTGGAATGGTTGGCGACCGTGCAGGACAAGAGTGAACAAAAGTCCTATCGTCGGATCAGTCGCCATGAATTTGTCCATTCGGTCAACGATTTGCTTGGGGTAAAGTTAGACTTGGCTGATTCGATCCCTGAAGACCGCGGCACGAGAGACTTCGATTCGGATCGCCGAATCATGCTCACCAAAGAGATGCTTTCCGCCTATTTTGTTGCGGCCGATAAGATGATCGAATTTGCTTTTCCCGAAAACGGTTATCCGCCGGATCAGAGCTGGCTAACCAGTCAGATCAAGGACAGTCACCCGACCTACAGCAGTTATGTACGGGATTATAAGGATGGCCTACTGTTTTCATGGACGCGTGCAAATAACGGCAACAACTATTCATTCTTTTATGAGGGTTTTACCCCGTCGGTGAAGGGTTGGTACGAGTTTACTTTTGATGCCGCCAAGGTGGGAGACTTTGCCGAGGACATCAGCCTTCAGGTCTACGCTGGCAAGTATTATTTTGCCGACGATCGACCGCAACCTCAGCGTCTGTTAGATGTCATTTCGCTGGGTAATAAGGACGTGAAGTCGTTAACGGTTCGCGGTTTTCTGCAGCCAGGGGAAAACGTTTCGGTTCATTGTTACAGCAAGCATACCTGGCGACAGAAAACGGGCGACCAGGGTGCATATATCAAACAATTGAAAGTTCGAGGTCCAGTGCTTGAACAATGGCCGCCGAAACCGTTTACAAAGACATTTGCCGGTTTGGCTCTGAATGTGCCGCAGCGTGAAACGCAAGAGTCTGTGGTTGGTAAGACTGAATTACAGCAAATCGGAGGTCGCATCTCCGTCAGTAGTTTCCAAAAGGGAATGGAAAAAGAGAAGATGCAGGACGGATCCACGCGGACGTTTTGGCACACGCGATTTACGCCCGACGTTGCGAAGCCTCCACATTATGTGATTTTGGAAAATCCGGCCTCCAAAGAAATCTCTGGTTTATCTTACGCAACATGGTCGGGAGGCAACGGCAACGGACAGGTAAAAGAGTATTCCATTTCTTTATCGGACGATGGTAATCGATGGGGAAAACCGATTGTTCAGGGGCATTTGAATACCCAATGGTCGACCGAACAGAATATTTTGTTTCCAGCTAAGACTTCGAAGCGATATATCAAATTCATCGTCACTGACGCCGTGTCGTTAGATGGCAAATCTCTCGCTTCGATCGGTAAGTTGGATGTGATCTCCGAGGAGGGAGTCGATCGAAAAAAGGCAACCAATGCGACGGTAACCGTTGCTTCAGTATCCCAAAACGATTTAAAACGGGTCATTAGACGCTTCGCCGAAAAGGCATTTTCATCTAAGCTTTCGGAAGAAGACTTGGCTCCCTACAACAAAGCGAGCCTTGACTCACTTGTCACAACGGGCGACTTTGTGAGAGCGACGAAAATTGGATTGAAATCGGTGATTTGTTCGCATAGATTCCTTCTGGCTCCAGGCGTTCACAAACGTAAGTCTTATCGTGCTGCTGCCTACCTTGCTCGCGTATTATGGCTCTCGGTACCGGACAAAAGGTTATTGGACCTTGCCGAATCCGGTCGTCTCTCGGGCGAGATGGTCCGAGTAGAAATCGACCGAATGATCAAAGACACACGGTCGCAGCGAATGGTCCACTCGTTCTGCAGCCAATGGCTTAACCTGCGATCCTTTAACAGTGTCTCGCCGTCACTCAAGCTTTATCCCGTCTACGATGACCTTGTAAACCACTATTTGCCTCTTGAAACCGAGGCCTATATGAACCACTTGATTCATGAAAATCTTCCGGTGAGCCGTTTAATCGATTCTGATTTTTCGTTTCTGAATCAAAGGCTAGCTCAGCACTATGGCATCGACGGCGTGATCGGCCAGCAGATGAGAAAAGTTACTTTTTCACCCCAAACGCCGCGAGGCGGGATTCTGACCATGGGCAGTGTATTGAAAATAACCACCGACGGTTTTACGACGTCGCCCATTTTGCGAGGAGCCTGGATTTCGCGGAATATCGCAGGAAATACGCTTTCGCCTCCACCCGAAAGTGTCACGGCAATTGAACCTGATGCCAATCATGTTGCGACGCTCAAGGAACAAATCGATGCACACAAAAATCAATCGGGTTGCTACGCTTGCCATAAAAGCATTGATCCATACGGGTTTGCGCTTGAGAGTTTTGACGCAACAGGGCAGTGGCGAACACGATACCAAGTTGAAAAACCACATGTCGGGACGTTTATCTATCGTCCGGAAGGCTATTTCAAACTGGCTGGCAATGTGGAATCATCGGGCATGGTCGGGGAATCCACATTCGATGACGTTTTCGGGTTAAAGAAGATTTTGCTCTCGGATTACAAAAAGGTCGCCTACAATTTCGCAAAAAAGTACTTTGAATATGCCAACGGTTACAAGCCGACATTGCTGCAAAGAATCGAGCTTTTCAAGATGATTCCAACTGTATCCGAAGATTGCAGGTTGAAAAATCTGATCCATCAAGTCTTGATGTACTCGGTTAAAGGAGGCCGGCAATGAGCAATATGCATAGAAGGAACTTGTTGAAGGCAGGAATGGCCTTGCCGCTTGCTTTGAACACGTTGAAGCTAAGGGCGTCAGATAATAAAGGAAAACCGCCACGCCGAATCATTTTTATCTGCAACTCGCTTGGGTTTTATCCGCCTTATTTTTTTCCAAAGAATCAGGGGGACATCAGCACTTCTGAATATTTGAAGGATGTTAAGTCCGCCGAAAAAATGACCGTATTCGGAAATTTTTTCCATCCAGGCATGTCCACCAGTAATCACGATTCGGAGAAATCGTTTCTGACCGGTGTTCCCAACCCTGAGGCGTCCAATTTTGTGAATAACATTTCGCTTGACCAGATCTTGGCTCGTAAATTGGGATCTGACACGAGATTTCCGTTTCTGAACTTCAGCATCTACGACCGAGGTTGGGGCTGTTCATGGAACGATCGCGGAGTGGCGATTCCGCCAATGCATAACGAAGAACAGATCTTCAACATGATGTTTGGGGAAGAAGATTTAAAGGCGAAAAAGTTGCGTATCAAAAATGACCAAGACGTGCTTGATTGCCTCCGTCAGGATCTGGCACAACTGGGTAACGCACGCGGAAATGAAACGGGACAGCAAGGTAAACTGGATAGCTACAAAGCGGTTATTCGTGAGTTGGAAGCTCAGTTGGAACATGAGAAATATTGGCTGAGCACCGAAAAACCTACGGTTGAAAAGTCATTGAGTACAGACAAGGAATTCGGGTTTTCAACCAAGGTTCACAACATGTTCGAATTGGCAAAAATTGCCTTTAGAACAGATTCGACTCGAGTGATCACGTTTTCTTTGGACTGGATTTATGGAGCAATCAAGGTGCCGGGGGCGACCGGTGGCTGGCACACGCTTTCTCACCATGCCGGCAGACCAGAAACCATCGAAAAATTGAGTCGGGTAGAACGTGACATCGTAAAACACTTCAACCAATTCCTGTTTGAGATGGATCGGATCCGCGAAGGCGATGGGACCCTGCTGGATCACACAACCGTTATTTTGGGCAGCAACTTCGGCGACTCCTCAAACCATACTTGCAAAAACTTACCCACGATTGTTGCAGGCGGCGGTTATAAACATCAATCGCATGTCGAATTCGAAAAACCGACAGCTCTTTGCAATCTGTATCTGGAGTTGCTTCACCACCACGATGTGGATATCGATAAATTCGGTAGCAGCGTAAGGGACATGCGACTGCTCTGAAGACGATCCGTCCATCGGTTTTAAAGTCACCAACCGTCGACGGTTTCATTTGCTGAAATGATCCGGCAATTTGACTTCTCGTCGCACATACAAAGTCTCCGCCTCGGTTTCCTTTTTTCTTCGATATCCAAGAAGGTGAAACAATTGTCGAGACAAAAAACGGGCAATCTTTTTGTTGACATGAATGGCCTCGGGATAGTCTTTGCTTCGAGAAACGCCGGGTAGCCAAGTCAGGGCAGCGTCGAATCGAATTCCACGAAGCCAGCGGGAAACGACCAGTGCCCATCTCGGAATACGCTTCACCAAAAAGAACCCGTCATCCCCCTGGTCCTGATATAGTGGCATGAAAATGTGACCTGAATCAGGTGAATGTATCTCACCCGTGTGATCGATCGCCAAAACCTGTGCCTGTTCGATCTTGTCAAAATTGGAAAAGCCTTGATTCATTTTGAATTCGTGGGCGTCGGAAGGAAGTGCATGGCGAAAAAAAACCTCGAACAGTCCATGCAGTCGTCCGCCCTGTTCATGCAGCAGCAGTCGATAACGCTCTTGTTCGGAAATGGCTTCTTTGGGGAGAAGTCCTGCAACTTCCATTGCCTGGAAAACGAACGCTTCGTGACTGTCAATCGAATCGGGTGAGTCGTGCTGTCCAGCTTCAAACGCCAACGCAACATGGCCAAAATCATTTAAGAAGCTTAGGATCGTTCCTTCCAGGTATTCCTCAATTCCCAAGACCGTTGGAACTGGGAATTTCAAAGCAAAATCGCGGTTTGTGAGTTGGTCATTGATCGCAATAAAAGGGATTGATGGTGACGAGGTCGTGTGCAGGTCGAGGAAGAAGCACTCCCTGCCTTGTTGCAGGAACGGTGTGATCAACTGAAAAAGCTCTCGTTGATCCGTCTTTTCAAATTCTGATGCGTTATTGATTTCGATTTGCGATGGCGAGTTACTTCCGTTATCTGCATTTTGAAATTCGCGATTCCAAATGCGGTTAAGATCATGGCGCATGAAGCGTTGGTTGTTCTGAAGCGCCTCCAAGTTTCCCGCCAAACCGAGGATCTCGCCACGAATCCGAATATTGTTTGCTGCGAGATAGTTGAACACTCTTTTGAGCGCCACAACTCCAGAGCGTTCGTTCCCGTGAACGCCGCCGAAGAATACCAGTACCGGCCCGGAGGCATCGCCTTTAACATGGCCGATGATGCGATCGGTTTGGTAGGCTTCCCCTAAAAAAGAAAATGAAATCATTCGGGCGTTGCCGATCCCTTCCCCAGGTTTTCGATCCGCTGAATATCTCGCACCGTCAAAATTCCAATCATCCGACGATTTCGAACGACAGGCAGGCTTCCAATTCCTTTGCTCAACATTAACTGCGAGGCTTCTGAAAGGGAATCTTCTGGCGTTACCGAAGCAACCTCTCTGGTCATGATTTCATCAATCTGTGTATCAGGTTCAAACTCTTTTGTTTCACGATATCGTTCAATGTCACGCATACTTACGACGCCAGCCAGTTCTCCAGCTTCGTTTTCGACGGGCAAATGATGAAACTCTCGCCACCGCATCACGGTTTCGGCGTAACTCACCGAATCATCATTTCGAATCGTCACTAAATCGGTCTTCATGATGCTGTCGACGCGACTGTAGCGCCCCGGAATGTCAAAGATGGTTTTCTTTCCCGGGATTTCCCACTGGTCGATGGGGGGGCCATCAATGCTTTGTTTTCTCATCGCTTCGGTAATCATCAAAGTCGATTCGTAAACGGTACTCTTCACATTAAGCGAACGAAGTGAGCGAATGATCCAATCGGAACCCGTCTGGCGCTTAGTTACGCGCCTTTTGATAACATCGAGTGGCAAATGATATTCACTTTCCGGAATTCCAATCGCTTGCAGTCCCTTTTCAGCAAGTGGAAGGAGCTCCTCAAGGATCAATCGCGTGGCAGTGATGTTTTTACCGAACCATCGAAACTCGGCCGCCAAACCAAACTGGGCGGCACGCATGAAATTGGAACGGATGTCCGGAAAATGAAAATGCTCTTTCCAGTGTCCTATGCAATTTGGCGGCATCGCCATCATCAGGCCAACCCAAAAGGCGGAATTGGCTATCTCGTCTTCGGGAGTCGGCCCGGCGGGAATATAGCGATTCTCGATTCGAAGATGGGGGATGCCGTTGAAGACGCCGTAGCAGGCGCGGTTCCACTTGTAGATCGTGCCGTTGTGCAGATTCATTGCGCGGAGTTTTGGGATTTCACCTCTGTCTATGATTTGCATCGAGCTGTCTTCTGTCATCTCCGATGAGACAATTGGATAATAAAGAGCAACGTCATTTTTGAAAATTTCGGTAGCGGAGCCCTGTAAGAAGTCGTTACCGAATGCAACTCTTGGTTGTTGGTCGCGAATGTCCATTCCCGCGTTCCGAACGTCGATACTTTGTCGAAACAGTGCAATCCGGGTTTCGCTCCATAGCTCCTTGCCCAAGAGGACGGGTGAATTGACGCAGCCGGATAAGACGGGGGCAGAGATGACTTGTGCCCAATTGTACCGGTCGGCAAATTCACGCGGATCAATTTGAAGATGGATCTGAAAGCTGGTGTTACATGCCTCAAACAAAATCGAACGATGCCTCAGCTGGATCTCATCAACTCCTTCGACGTTTAGCGTGAAATCTTCGCCTCGCATTTCTCTCAGAATTTTATCCAAAACCTGATAACGAGGATTGGGAGTCATGCAACCGAAGTCCAGATCGCTCTTTCGGATCGTCGGTAAGATTCCCGTCAAAATCACATGGGCGTCACGGTGCTGTGCGTTTTTAACCGCAACTTTCAGGAGTCGATCAAGTTGTTGGCGTAGTCCGCTGAGGCAACCGGAGCCTACATCGAAGGGGTCCAGATTGATTTCCAGATTCCATTTTGCTAACTCGGCAGTGAACCTTTGATCGTCAGTTTCGCAGAGTACTTCTGGGCCAATCATGGCCGGGCGTAGGTCACTTTTTACCAAGCAGTATTCCTGCTCGGCACCAATCCTCGTTACGTCCTGCTCAATTTTTCCTTCGGCCACCAGTCGATCGAGAGCTTCGATATCCTGGATCAAATGACGCAGAAAAGCCGATTTGGAATCTCGCGATAGAGGACTGACTTGTTGATCGCCCATTCCATTTCCATCCTGTTCGCTAATGAGAATTCGGCCGTCATTCACTGATTAAGGCGCCATTCAAGCTAGTGAAATCACGCGAGGTTTTCAATAGACGTCTGACTCCTTACGACGATCATCCGTCGCGTAAAGAACTCGTTCAAGAGGATGTTGTGAGTCTGCTTTTATGACGTGTTGCGTTCGGTTCAATCGTTCCGTCGGTGACGGGTTTCGGTCACTGTTTCGTTTGTATCGATCATTACGTTGCCATTTGCGACGCTGTTTCGTTCTCCCAATTGGATCAGCACATTGCTTGAATTTGGCAACAGATCGACGGTCGCTCGGGATTCAAGAAGGTTTTCCACCTCCATGACTTCCAAAACGGTGTCGAGTACTTCCGGATCTTGATTCGCAATTTCGTTGAGAACCTGTCCGACAATTCGCGGGCGAGCCGCGGCAGCCTCGGCCATTTTCTGGGAGACCTTATATGCGGTTTCACTTTTGATCAATCCGACGCGGTTGTCACCGTCCTGTTTCATGGCACTGGTGACCTGCACCAGGCGTTTGACCACTTTCTCCGTGATGTTTTCGACCATGTGCGCGTCGGTGAATTCTACTTTTCGGATATAAACGCTGCCCAGTTTATAGCCCCAGCGTTCCGACAATGGGGAAACTGTTTGGCGTACCGTGCGACTGAGACTGTGACGATCCTCCAGCATTTTTTCCATCTCAAGATTGCTCAGTGTCGAAATGGTCGAGCTTGTCACGTTAGCTTGCAACGATCCGTCCGGATTGGCGTTGATGAAAAGGAAGGACTCAGGATCCTTCACTTGCATCTCGTACCATATACCGACGCCCATTGGAGTGCCCTCTTCAGAGTTCACCATTTGGCTACGTAGATAGTGTTGGCGTAGTGCCGTATCCACGACATACTTTTTGCCAAAAAAAGGAATCAGAAGTGCCTTGGCACCATAATGCTTTACCGGAAATTGCAGTCCCGGTGTGTCGATGGTACCGATGACCTTGCCAAACAATGTGAAGACGTGAGCTTCGCATTCTTTCACGCAACTATAAATTCCAAACGCTCGGGTCAATCCCAGGATAATGGGAATAAAGAGCAGTCCGGCGACGAATCCAGGAAGAAAATCCATTATGCTGCCCCTCCGTTTTTATCTGTTTGGTTGGCGTTTTGTACAATTCGTTCAGCCCGTCGAAACAACGGAACTCGTAAGTTTCGCAAATACGATTTCAGACATTCCGAACCACCGGCTGACTTGATCGTCACCAGCGTTTTTGAAAGTTCGCTTAAAGGGGCGACTTCGGCCTGGGCGTTGTTGGTTGCAATTTCGACGGCACGAGCGCTCATTGTGATCTGTTGCTCAGCGTCCGCACGGGCGGTGCTGATGTCGGCAGCCACTTGGTTCCGCGTGCTGTTGATGGCGGAAAGTGCACGATCGACTTCTCGCGGAGGGTCGATCTCGGTTATCAATGCCGCGTCGAGTTCGATTCCATATCGACCGGTCGTTGAGCGACACTGTTCTTCCATGTATTGATTTAGAAGTGGCAGGTTCTTTCTTAAGTCATTGATCGAAACGCCCTCAGAAAGCTCGACAGCACTGGTTTGAAGGCCCTCTTCGGCCTCCTCGTCGATTGATGCATCGGTCAGAAGGCTCTGCCCTTTTGGGTCAACAAAATTTGCAATTCTTTCGCGGAGTACAGAAACGAAATATCCCATCACGTGTTCCAGCGGGCTCGAGACGCCAAACAAATAGGGGTACAAGTTATTTTCGCTAATCCGGTACCGAATTTGACCGTTAACGCCAGTTGTCAAATTGTCCTTGGTGACCGCTTCAATCGTAGTTTGCATTTTGGTTGGGTCCCAAGAGAGATCAACCGCCTGGGTTGCAACACTCACTTTGTGAACTTGCTGCCACGGCATTTTAAAATACGGACCACCCGGTCCAATGACACGGACCTGCGGATAATTGTAACGCTCCTTTTCGTCGTGGCTCATTGGCGGTGGAGCAGACTTTTCTTCCAGCTTCTGTACGGCGCCAAAGCTGGTCACGACGGCGCGTTGATCCGGACGAACGGTGTAAAGGCAGCCGATTAAGATTCGAACGACAGCAAAAGCGATCAAGCCTGAGATGAAGCCTATACTTATTGCAAAAAACATTTGAACGCTCCGAATAAATTATGCTGACGCTGGCGTTTTTTTGCCCAGCTTTGGTGCCAACTTGCCTAGCCCGATTATACCACGCCAATGACGGTGCCGACGATGAATTATGTGCGTTGCTGCGTCATTGGGTGGTATTGCTCGTGTCTCGTGGTGTTGTTCATGTCTCAAAATCCAGAAGGATGAGTTCACCGTCAACGAAGAAATCAGACGTCTGCGTGAGGTGCGACCTCAAGGCACCAAGCAGCGTTCAACACAAAATTCGAAGAATGGAACTCGTAAAACCAACACCAGATGGAGTGGTTTTCTATCACGCGACGGAGCTTGGATGCGTTGGATGGGTTGATTGAAAGTGTTCACATCGGCTGTTGGGCATCGCCGGATATAACGACTGAAAGCATCTGAAGCAAATGATTGGACGGGCTGAATGGATCGACTGTGATCCGGGTAGCGTGGTGTTTTATAAAGTCGATGAATTTAATCCATCAGTTGTTGTGATTCGCAATGGCGGGGATGATCTTAATTGAATGCAACCAATCCAATGAGAACGGCATCCGCTGGTCGATCCGAGAATCCATGAAAGGTCACTCAGTTGCGGGCCAAGCGGGGACGCTACACCCGGCAAGTCGAGTCGGGCGAGAGGAACCGCAATTGTTATGGTGCCGTTGTTTTAGAGTGCGGTAGAGAATCGATTCGTCTGTTGTTTAAAAATCAATTGCCGCATATTTTGGAACTGCAATTTGGCCAACGGCAATTCATCGAAGGACTCGGCAGGCCTCGTACTCAAAAGCTTGGCGGGGATGCTGGATTCACGATTTCGAGTTCCGGCCAGAAGAAGTGAAATCGTCTTAACTGGGAGAGCCGGCGTTTGCCAGGTTTTTTTGCATTTCGTTCGTGACCGGCCTCACTGAACTTTGATTACAATTGCACGCTAAGCAATTGCTCGTTCAAAAATCATTTGGATGGCCGATGTTTCGTAGGTATTCCGAAACTCGTGCTTGCAAATCAAGCAAGTATTGCCACTGCCGAATATCCAGTTCAACGACTTCACCTTTGCGGTCTGCGTGAATATCGGACACCAATTCTCGCAATCGAATGTGGACATACTCAAGCAATTCAGAAAGCTGAGCTGCTTGTCCTGGACTAAGACGCGATGGCAATTCCGGTGGCTCCGCATCGTAAATTCGAGCTTGGAGGCGGGAATCGTGTTTTGCTTTCTTTGCGAAGTCCTCGACTTTGCCTGAAAGATCAAGTCCTGAATCGCCGCGGCTCAAGTGGCTATTGGGCTGCAGTTTTGAAACACGTTTTGCGATATCCTCGCGAGAGCCAAGAAGTAAGACGCTTCGCCCGACCGAAATCATATCGCCGATGCGAAGGATTCGCAGCTGAATTTCTTCTCCATTGACCTTTGTGCCGTTGGTGCTTTCAAGGTCGGTGAGAACAAGATTGTCGTTGTCCTCTTGGATCTTAATGTGAAAGCGACTGACCCGCTCATCGTTGAGTTGGATCGTGTTGCCTTCTTCGCGTCCGATGGTGACTGGCGGCGCAATCCCTTCGTACACGCGTCCGCGATCGGATCCATCAAGAACTCGAAGAGTAATGGCGTTCATATATTCTGAAGTAAAAAATGTCGCCGTAAGGGCGCCGGTTGGTCCGAAATAACTAGGCCTCAAAACAATGACGCTGTGGGGCTGTCAAGCTTTTCCCACCCCAATTGTAACCGTAAAACATCGCTGGCTGGCGGTTGAACCGACTCGAATTCAATTTTTTTCCAATTGTTCAGTTAATTTCGAATATTCCTATTATCGAAAAACGTCGTCAAAACCCCGCCTTGCTTCCGTTGGAAAAGCAGTGAAAAACAACGAGTGCTAATGGAGTTCAAATGGTGTTTTTATAGTGATCGAGTGCAATTAGCGGTGTTTTAGGGGCCTTTTAAATCAGTTGACTCTTTGTAGATGGATGATGTGGATTCGACGCCAACCGGTGTCGGGCAGTTCCCACACTGGAATGAAAAAGGGGACTTATCAAAGAAATTTAAATTAAGTGGTTTCATTATTCAAGAAAGTTTGATAAGCTTCGGCAGCGATGATTCTAGAATTGGACACATTGTCCGTACGCATCGCGAACACATTTTGGAGTTTAAGAAAGCAAATGGCAGAAGGTACTATCAAGAAGCTTACGGACAAGGGCTTCGGATTCATTGACATTGGAACTGGCAAAGACTTGTTTTTTCACTCATCGAGTCTCGAAGGCGTTCGATTCGAAGAGCTACACGAAGGACAACAAGTCACGTACACAGAAGGCAGTGGTCCAAAAGGTCCATGTGCTGAGCACGTACAGCCTAATTAAGTAGCGTTATTAGAAGTGAGTAATTTCCTTGCTGTTAAGCAGGGGGTTTAGTTGATAAATCAAAACGGAGACAGGTGACATAAGTTACCCGCCTCCGTTTTTTCGTTCGTGGTTGCCGCAAAGACGGAGTTCGAGTTCAAAAAGGTGTTTTTTGGTTCAGCTCCGGAATATTGAACGTTCCGGAGTATTGAAAGTTCCGATTGTCGTGCTGATTGTGATCATGATGACGACAGCGTCGGTGACGCGTTCCCCTTTACGAAACGGCCGATACATCGTTACATTGTAAGGTCTTGCTGATTTTCGGATCAGCGGTTTGCCAGCGTAGCTTCAATTGGCAGAGCACCGCATTCGTAATGCGGGGGTTGCGGGTTCGACTCCCGCCGCTGGCTCTCGGTTTTCCTACGATTTTGCCCAATTAAAAAGTTCGTTTGTGTGTCCTGGCTCATTTCCATACGCACGAACATCAAATTCGGAGTTATTTGAATGTCGGAATTAATGGTCGATTTGCGAGAGATCTTTCTGTCGAACAGTTCGTTCGGTCCACGTGAGATCGAGGAAATCAAACAGGAAATCGCAGACAACTTTGCTCAGTTTTCCGTTTTGAAAGAGGTTGTTGGCGAGATGGGCCAATATACCGACCGAACGCCCGCCTCGTCCGTGAAATTAGGCGTCGGTTATTACATTCTCGGCAGTTACAAACTCTGCATCGAAGCTCTTTCCAATGCGGACAGCGGTGCGGTCGCAAATTTTTATCTTGGTAAAGCATATTTCGCAATCGAAAAGTATGATGAAGCGGTTGCCGCCTACGAAGATTCGGCCAAAGGTGGATACGACAAGGATTACTGCAACTTGGGCGTTGTCGAGGCGCTTCGGTATTCCGACCGCGTTGAGCAGGCGATGGGTATTCTTGACCAGATGTTTGGGGCGATTGAGCAAACGGCAGAATACCGTTACCAACGTGGAGCGACGGTGGCAGCGGTTGGCGGGAATCCTCTCGAGGTTGTTGCGCTTTATGAGAAAGCGATTGAGTTGGACCCATCCCACCCAGGTGCTTTGTTCGGCCTTGGGCTTGAAAACGACCGTCGCGGCAACGACGACATGGCGTTAAGTCTTTATCAGCGCGCATCTTCGGTTTTTCCAACCAACATTGGTTCGCTGTTGAATCTTGGTTTGCTTTACGAAGATCTTGACCAAAACGAT
>CAJQQR010000199.1 GCA_905480545.1 uncultured Pirellulaceae bacterium | reverse complement strand
ACCATTTCTACCACGCGTTTGCCGTCATCGCGGTCGGTTTAACCTTGCTTCATATCGAAACAAAAAGCAAAACACTCGATGCGGCGGCGGTTTGTTTTTGCTTGGGGATTGGTCTGTTTTCCGGTTCGATTTACGTTCTGGTGATTTCGAAAGTTTCGATATTTGGAATGTTTGCCGCAGTCGGTGGGGTATTTCAATTGACGGGGTGGTTGCTTTTTATTGTTGGGATTTGGAAAGCGAATTTTGATTTGCCGTACTTGAGAAAAAACTGATGCGTCCGATGATTCTCGTCGTCTTCCCGATAACGAACTGAATTACAAAAAAGCGAATTTATGAAAAAAGAAAACAAGTGGATCGGCTATTGCACTAATGTTCATGCCGGATTCGATTTAGATGTTACAAAAGCGAATCTCGAAAAGTATGCGCTTTCGGTCAAGCAAAAATGTTCGCCTGATGAAGCGATGGGAATCGGACTTTGGCTTTCCGCGAACGCGGTTGGCGAAATGATCCGCGAAAACCAAGTCCGCGAATTTGCCGGATGGTTGGAGGCGAATCAATTGGTGCCGTTTACTTTCAACGGATTTCCGCATGGAAACTTTCACCAAGACGTTGTCAAGCATTTGGTGTACTTGCCAACCTGGGCAGATGATTCGAGGCGTGAGTATTCAGAACAGCTTGCGGATGTGATTGATCAATTGTTGCCGCCCGGAATGGAAGGAAGCATTTCTACATTGCCACTCGCATGGCAAGACGAAAAAGTAGATGACGAATTTCTGAGGAAATCCGCCAATCAACTGATTTTACTGGCTCGCCATCTCGAGGAACTTGAAAAAACCAGAAATCGTTTGGTCTATTTTTGTATCGAGCCAGAACCAGGTTGCGTGCTGCAAACCAGTCAAACCTGTGTCGATTTTTTTCAAAAGTATCTATTCGGCCAGTCGATTCAGGTTGACGATTTGGTTCGTCGTTACATTCGAGTTTGCCATGACGTTTGTCACTCGGCAGTTATGTTTGAAGAGCAATCAGAATTCATTCGGAATATCTACGACGCCGGTATAAAAATCGGAAAAGTGCAAGTCTCCTCAGCGATTCATATGAATTTGCACGCAATGAGTGAGGGGCAACGGATGGCCGCAATGGAGCAGTTACGCGATTTTAAAGAGCCACGGTATTTGCATCAAACCGTTCTGCAGACAAACGACGACGAACTGGAGTTCTACGAGGACTTACCATTGGCGATGGATAAGCTAGATGGTGACATTTCCAGATATTCTGAGGCACGAGTTCATTTTCATGTGCCGATTTTCCTCAAACGATTTGGGGAATTGGAAACTTCGCAAACGGAAATCTTGCAATGTTTAGAAGCCACGCAGTCGATTGACGATTTGCTTCATTTTGAAGCTGAAACCTATGCGTGGGGGGTTTTGCCTGAAGACCTTCGTTGCAGCGGTGAAGACAATGGTTTGGCGGTCGGTATCTCGGAAGAGATCCAATGGCTGGCAAATTTAGCATGAGACCCCAGCAGTGGTCGAAATAGCAGTGGTCGAAATAGCTGCTTGCATCACTGTCTGATTCCAGCTAACTAAATTTTTTCACGATCGTCGCACTCGCTTGGCCGAACGGCGAAACATTGAGATTGATGAACGAATCGCCCGACGGAACATCGTGCGATGTCACAAGATTGATCGGGCAATCATCGTCAGGTGTATCGTAATTCAGCGATGGAAAAAGCACTCCATGTTCGAGGCTTTTCAGACTCGCGATTAATTCCACCGCCCCGCTACCGGCACCCAGATTTCCGAAATTGCTTTTTGGTGCAACGACTGGAATCGGGCTTGGGTTGTTGGCAAATAGTTTCGCAATCGCGGCTGCTTCACAAGCGTCACATTTTACGCCTGAAAGGCCATGAGCGTTGACATGGCCGATATCTTCAGGATCCATCTTCGCCGAACGCAGGGCTCCGCGGACAGAATTCGAAATTGCCGTTTCAAAATCAGCGACTCCACTTTTTGACATAACGGTCGAGGAACCGTGTCCAACAATCTCTCCAACGATGGACGCGCCGCGTTTTTTCGCAGTTTCCAATTCCTCCAGAACGATCGCGCCAGCTCCTTCGCCCAGAACAAGTCCTGCCCGATTTTTGTCAAATGGGCGAGAGGCGGTCGCAGGCGAATCCGTGCGTGGCGCTATTTGTTCCTGAATGCAGGCGTGAATGGAACGAATTGGATGAATGCGGGTTCCGGTTGCACCGCTAACGATCGTGTCTGCATTGTTTCGAACGATCGTGCAGTACGCTTCACCAAACGCAAGATTTGCGGAGGCTTCTCGAAGCGTAATCGAGTTGTTGGGTCCACGGAAATCGTTATAGATCGCAATATGGCTCGCCGGCATGTTCGGCAAATACTTTAACAGCCAAAGGGGAGAAACCTTGGGCAACCCCAGTTTCCCCCAATTCGTAAAATCAAATTCATCATGACCTTCCAAGCATTTCGTCACACCTTCTATGAATTCAAACGGTTCGGTCAATATGTAGTCGCATCCGTAGATCACACCCGTCCGATCTAGGTCCTGCGTCTCAAGATCGATTTTTGCGTTTTGCAAAGATTTTTGAGCGACGGCAACGCCCATTTCAATCTCACGGCACATCAGGCGAATGCCTTTTCGAATGCTCCGTTTTTGGTCTTTCGAAAGATCACCAAAGTCAGCAATGTCGCCGGTGAAATCTTTCACTTCTCCACCAACATTGGTGCTCAACCCGTCGGAGTTGACCCGTTCCAGAAAGTCGACACCGCTCTTGCCGGATGATAACGCGTTCCACAATGAATCGGCGTCATTTCCGATTGGAGAGACCACCCCTAATCCAGTGATGACAACTCGACGATTCTCGGACATTCTTTGCGCTTGTTTGTAAGGAAAAATTAAATCCCCATTTTATCTGATCCGCGAGAATCGTCGACCACCAATTACGAATTTGGATCGGAGCGTCAGATTCGAACGAATAACATGTTTTTGGGGCGAGAAAGCTTATCTTCGCTGCGGGACCGGCGTCAATCCGTTGGCGGATCTAGGGGTTTGACCTCGCTTGTAGATTCCTTTGCTGTCCAAAAACAGCAATGCGTCAGCTCGGCGTCGATTGGGCTCAAAAACATTCGTCAGATTGAGACTGGGTTGCATTTTTCGATTCGGAGCGGCGACGACGCCTACGCTCAGGATCAGCACGCGATCGGTTGGCCAGCGGAACCTTTCTTTCAGCCTCCAGCTTGAAAGTTGCGGAACGCTAATTGGGTGGGTTTGGGCGGACCCGTTTGGACCCGGCACGTCAACATTAACATTGCGAAATTGTTCGACTTGGTCGACTGAGCAAACGAGTTCTGCATCCATGAGCTTGCCATCTTTCGATCGCAAAGCACTGAGTTTGATCGAGAAACCTTCATCAATTCGGGCTGTTTCGACACGAAAAGCGGGGTAGGAGCGGTTGTCAAAAATGATGGATCGAAAGTAATTGAGCGGTTGTAACTGTATCACTTGTTTCGGCTGGCCACTTTCGCTGATCAATGTCGGAGCAATTGGCATGCTGAAATCCGAACGTTTTCGAAGTTCATTGAACAGCTGTGCGGCGTTCTCTTTGGTGGTTAGCCAGCCTTCAACTCCCGGCGATTTTGTCTCGAATCGCGTGAGAAGTCGAAGTGATTTCGCCCGCCAGTTCGGGTTGTCGACGGTGATCACTTGCAGCCCAAAGACTTCGTCCATGTCTTTTGTCTTAATAAATCGGTCCACAATACCGCTAACTTTTTGCTGGATTTCCGGCGTGTGGTAGCAACGGATGGAATGCCTTCCAACCGAAAGGACGCCCATGGGTTCGCCAAACCAAACGTCGGTTCCCGTTTCACGAAGGATCCAATCCAGTATGTTTTGCTCAGGGTTTTGAGTCGATTTTACCGTCGTCGTGTAGGGACTGATGTCGTAAGTCTTCCAAGACTGGCTCGCCGTGTTGGTGACATCGACTGGATTGTTCGACGATTCCGTCAAATTGCTGGATTCACCCGCATTGTTGGGCGAAAGATCAATTGATTTGGAGGGTTGGACGACCGGATCCCGGAATTGTGGTGGATCTTGAACAGCCTGAATCAAATCGGGTGACATGGAGATGAGAGAAGATGCCAAAGCCACATAGAAATTTGCTTTGATGATTTTTGTCATTTTTCTAAATTTCGTTAAAGTCGGGCCTTCCGGGGTGCGAGTATAAGAAACCGTCTGCTTCGTCCCAATGCCAAAAAATGGGAGTATTTCGGCTGTTTTCGCGTTGTAACGGTCCTTGAAGGTCGAGATTTTCTCGAAATTACTTGACGGCAAAACAATAGTTTTTCAGAATCGAGGTAGCGGTTAGAGTTTCTAAAAAGTGGTTTTGGCAAATCGGGCATCAATGACAAAGGAGCACAAAGACCGCTGGCGGAGCGTAATCCCTCCTGTTTCGCCCGGACAAAACGCTCCGTTATTAGGTGGGGAAATAGGAGTGGACCCCGGCGGCGTTGTCGTCATTGGTCAAGAAGCCGGCTCGAACGCCGTCTTTCAAGGAACTGGATCGGATGAAGGAACTGGATCGGATGAAATAACGGGATCCGATGAAGGAACGGGATCGGACGAAATAACGGGATCCGATCGGGCAGCCGTGCCAGTTGACGGCTCGTCCTCGGCGTTAAAACCCTCGGCGCCAACTCAAGCCAGGCAAGATTCAACCAAATCGAAAAGTGACGGACCGTCTCCGAGTTTAGGTTCACCAGAATCAGAATCTGTTCGGTCCGGCGATCTTGAAGGTCGGTCCGCTAGCCCACCAGTTGCTACATCGGTATTACCTGAAGAGACGAAAACAAGTTTTTTCTCGCGGTTACTTTTGGCGAATAGTTGGTTTGTCAGTTTAGTTCTTCATTTGCTTGTTTTTATCCTGCTCTCGTTGGTGTCTTACTCGATCCACCAGGGGGCTGACCTTGAGATTGAGTTGGCGCAGATGGGAGATGATCAGCCCGCGTTGACATTGGAGAGCTTCGATTCGCAGGAATCGAGTGATGGTAGCGATTTGGATGCTGAAATAGAGCAGTTGCTCGCTGCAAATGATCAGTCCGCAGAGTTGGATTTCAATGCGGAGTCCGAAGATTTTGTGCCTAGCGTGTCGCTGATTGATGAAACTGGTTTTGACGATGCGTCGGAGGATGCTGCTTCGGCGCTGATGTCGGATGAGGATCGACGAGTCGGCAATGGTAACGATGCGGAGTTCTTTGGGATTCAGGCAACCGGCAGAGATTTTGTTTTTATCGTTGATAGTTCCGGGAGCATGAGCGGGCGTCGATGGAGAAATGCGGTTCGGGAATTGGGTGACTCGCTGGGAGCACTAAAAGAAAACCAGCGGTTTTATGTCATTTTCTTTGATGTCACGACGCATTTGATGTTTCAGGGACAGGTAAGAGGGTTTCGAAAAACGAAAAAATTGCGGATGCTCAACGCGAATGAAGCGAATTTAGAGAAAGCGAAACGCTGGTTTGCACGAATCAAGTTGGGCCAGCAAACCCAGCCTCGTGTTTCGTTTGATTACGGACTGTCATTAAACCCGGACGCTATCTTTTTTCTGACGGATGGCGAATTTGACGACGGGACGTATGAGTTTCTGATGGAGGTTGCCGCACGCTCTGATCGATCACCGAAAATCCACACGATAGCGTTTGGAAATCCGCTGGCGGCACCGGTGCTGGAGGAAATTGCACGTCGATTCAAAGGTAGGCATCAATTCGTCCGATAAAACCTACGAATTGGTCTGATTTGGCGTTATTGACACCCCTTGTGATTGACACTTTTTTCGCATAGCTGTAGTCTAATCTGTTTAGGCCATTCATTTTTAGCCTAGAAAAAGCTTCGGATTTGATGAAGGTTGAGTTTCTCGGTTCTTCATTGATCTTGGAGTAGAGTGTCGATGCTAATCGATCGCTCGGACATTATCAGAATTGCTTCTTTGAAGTCTATTGTCCGGCGGGGAACGCTGATATTTGCGATACAAGGTCGCCAATGGTTGCAGCGTGAACCGGCGGTTTTTTGTTTGATAGGCGAGAAGTTGAAGATTCCAAATTGTTGATTCCGCTACTGAGTGGATATTGAAAGAGAAAAAATGAACGCTGGCGAAGTACTTCGAATTGTAGATTCATTGCACCGAGAGAAAAGCATTGAAAAGGAACTTGTGTTCCATGCGATTGAATCGGCGTTGATTTCCGCTGCGCGAAAACATTATGGCGAAGAAGCGGAAATTGATTTTGTAATTGATCGCTCGACTGGCGGAATTGACGGCGCAGTCAATGGTGAGATCGTCGATTACGAAGATATTGTTGGCCGGATCGGCGCCCAGACCGCCAAACAGGTGATTATTCAGAAAGTTCGTGAGGCAGAGCGTGATGCATTGCTAATCGAATACGAAGACCAAATTAATGAATTGGTGAGCGGCGTCATCGAGCGAACCGATGGTGGCACGGTCACCGTCAACCTTGGGTCACTCGAAGCGATTTTGCCTCGCGGCGAGCAAATTCCGGGCGAGACGCATCATGTAAAAGAACGCGTCCGTGCTGTGATTTCAGAGGTGAAAACGCAGGGAAGTCGGGTGCGGATCATCTTGAGTCGAACCCGCCCCGTTTTGGTGCAGCGGCTTTTTGAACAGGAAATTCCTGAAATTATTGACGGTGTAATTGAGTTTAAAGGCGTTTCACGCGAGCCTGGGTTTCGTAGTAAAGTCGCTGTTTCCAGCTCCGATTCGAAAGTTGACTGCGTTGGTGCTTGTGTTGGCGTCCGTGGTAGCCGAATTAAAAATATAGTCGACGAATTGTCGAGAGAACGTATTGATATCGTTCGATATGATGAAGATCCTCAAGTGATGATCCCTAATGCATTGCAACCGGCGGAAGTCGATGAGGTCATTTTGTGTGAGCAGATTGGCCGAGCAATTGTTTTGGTCGGAGAGGACCAGCTTTCGCTTGCTATCGGAAAACGCGGGCAAAATGTCCGTCTGGCAAGTAAACTGTGCGGTTGGGACATTGAGATCATGACGCAGGAGGAACTGGAGTCTCAGATCGAAAGAGCGGTTGTCGGGTTTAGCGAAATTAAAGGAA
Organism: uncultured Pirellulaceae bacterium; assembly: GCA_905480545.1. GTDB lineage: Bacteria > Planctomycetota > Planctomycetia > Pirellulales > Pirellulaceae > JABAAE01. The sequence continues at coordinate 12,382 of CAJQQR010000199.1, read as the reverse complement.
TTGAGGAAGATTTGGCTAACGCACTGGTAGGCGAAGGATATTTGTCATACGATGATTTAGAGGTAATAGAGCCCGATGTCCTTATGGAAATGGGTGGTCTTACGGAAGAGCAGGTTGACGCAATTGTCGTTCAGGCCGAAGAGCGGGCTTTAGAGGCTGAGTCTCGGGCGGATGAAGAAAAGCGTCGAAAGCGAGTTGAGGCTCAAAAGCAAGTGGCAGAAAAGCTTGAAGCTCAGAAACTTGAAGCTCAGAAGCTTGAAGCTGAACAGTTAGCCGCGGCTCCACCTAAGGCAGAAACTCCTGCTGCAAGTCCAGACGAACTTGCTTCAGGAAACACGGATTCCCAAGTCCAGAAACCGGAATCATCAGTGATTGATGAACCTTCAGATTCTGAAAGCTCGGATTCGAGTGCCAGTTAACCATGGCCACGAATAAAACAAAACTTGTAACTGGTTTGATGCAGGCGTCTTTTTTTGGTTGCCAAGAGAGACAAGCATCGAACTGGGAGAATTTATATGTAGCAATATCAAGGCAACTGTATGAAATAGTCGTGGAAACTCAAGCGGTTGCAGGCAGCGTGTTTGCAATTCGAACTGCGTTTTTTCGGTTTATCGAAGGGAAGAATAAACACTTTGGCAATACGGATCTATTCGTTAGCAAAAGAGTTAAGCATCGACAACAAAGAGCTTGTCAGCATCTGTGAAAAAGCAGGTTTGCGTGGGAAGGGTTCTGCGCTAGCAAGTCTTGAAGACGATGAGGTTGAAAAGGTAAAAAAGTTTCTCAGCGAAAAGGGCGACCCCAAGCCCAGAAAAAGCGCAGAGGAAAAGAGTCTCGAGGCGGTGCGGTTGGAAAAACCGACTAGGGGGAAGGCGCCGGTCCGTAATCTCTCGGCGCGTGACTTGCTTCGAAAAAAGGCAAACAGGGAGCCCGCTCCAAAACCCGATGAACCGGTTGAGAATTCAACAGTGGTTGAGGAGGCGACGCCGCCAAAGACCGCACCGATTGATTCGGTAGGGGCTTCTGCGCCCGCTGTCACTTCTCCGCCAGTCACTCCTCCGCCAGTAGCGCCACCTCCAAGGTCAACTCAGTCAAATAAAGACGCGTCTCCGTCGGCTAGTTCTTCGCCGACTGGCTCTTCATCTGATGCTCCGGTTCGTCAACCAGAGCGTGTGACGAGAAATCGTAACGCTGGGCTGCTTCCTCAGCGCCGACCGATTCGGCAGCTAGGTCAATCGAAAAAGGTGGATGAGAAAAATGGTGGCAAGGACGACCCGAAGCGTGAGAGCAAACGCAAAGGCCCTGTAATTAATACGGCAGCCATGCCTGAAATTCAGCAGCCGAAAAAGAGGAAAGAAACCGGTGAGAAGATTCAGAAGCCTGATATCGCATTGCCTCAGGATGCAATCAAACAGGTAAAGTACGGTGCAAACGCACCGCTTGGGCAGTTCACCGATAGCAACAAAACCAAAAAGGGCAATCGAAAAGGGCTTCCAAAGTCCGCCGTTGATCAAAGGAGTGATGACATCGCTCGCGTGGTTGGCGAGGTTGAACTGCAGCAGGCTGCCAAAGGAAAAGGCAAAAAAGGACGAGCCGCTGCGGGCGCCAAAGACAAAGTGGATTCTGGAATGGGGAATATTCGCCAGAACCGCTCCAAGAGTCGTGGACGTGGATTTAATCGTTCGGATGACGATGGTTCACGTCGCCGTTATTCACGATATCGCCGCGACAAGAAAAATGTCGTTAGCACAGCTGCACCCCGAAAAGACAATGTCGTTCTCGAGCTTCCGTGTACGGTTCGTTCGCTTTCTGAGGCAGCTGGTGTAGCTTCCGGTCAGATTTTGAAGACGTTGATGATTGACATGCAAATTGGCGGCATCACGATTAACTCAGTGCTGGAGGATGAAGTTGCTGAATTGTTGATCACCCAGTTGGGTGTCGAGGTCGAAGTCCGGCATAAAGAATCATTGGAAGAGTCGTTAATCGACACGTTCGAGGACGTGGTTGACGATGATAGTCAATTGCAATCGCGGCCTCCTGTGATTACGTTCCTTGGTCACGTTGACCACGGGAAAACGTCGCTTTTGGATTCGATTATCGGAATCAATGTGGTTTCCGGCGAGGCAGGCGGGATCACGCAGCATATTCGTGCCTATTCAATTGTCCGAGATGACGGCCAGCGGATCTCATTTGTCGACACGCCAGGTCACGAAGCTTTTACAGCGATGCGTGCTCGCGGTGCAAATGTGACCGACATCGCGGTTTTGGTTGTCGCTGCCGACGATGGCGTAATGCCACAAACGGAAGAGGCGATCAGCCACGCCAAAGCGGCTGGTGTGCCGATCATCGTGGCACTCAACAAAATTGATTTGCCATCAGCGAACCCGGAGAAGGTTCTTCAAGATCTCGCTCAACATGAGTTGCTGCCCAGTGAATGGGGTGGTGAAATCGAAGTGGTTCGAACCAGCGCTACTACTGGTGAAGGAATGGACTCATTGTTGGAAACGATTTTGGTGACCGCTGAGCTTCATGAGTACAAGGCAAATCCCGATCGCGCCGCGATTGCAACCTGTTTGGAAACCGAACAGGAATCGGGCCGGGGTGTGATTGCGAAAACCATCGTGAAAAACGGAACGTTAAAAGTTGGCGATGCCGTCGTATGCGGTGCTGCTCATGGTAAGATTCGAGCGATGGCGGACACGTTAACCAATCGCAAGATCAAGACTGCAGGTCCGTCGATGACCGTCAATGTGTTTGGATTAGACATCGCTCCAGAAGCTGGTGACATGATGTATGTTCTGGACGATATATCAAAAGCTCGCGAAATCGCGGAGAGTCGAACAGATCGAACTCGATCGGAATCGTTATCCGGCAATACGACCATGGTTTCACTCGAAGAGTTTCAGGCTCGGCTGGAGTCGGGGTCACTTTCCGATGAGAGAGATGAGCTGGTCAAGCTAAACTTGATCATTCGAGCGGATGTTCGCGGGTCGATTGAGGCGATTACAAAAGAGCTTGGGAAACTAGATCACCCGGAAGTTGAGATCAATATTCTGCAGGCCTCGGTCGGTGGAATTACGCGAGGCGATGTGACATTGGCTCAGGCTTCTCAAGCGGTTGTGATTGGATTTAATGTCGTTCCTGATGAAGCAGCTCGCATCTTGGCAGATGAAGCGAACGTTGAAATTCGCCGTTATGACATCATTTACAAGGTCTCAGAAGACATTCGTGCGACGCTGGAAGGTCGTTTGAAACCAGAGAAACGAGATGTCGAAACTGGATCGGCGATGATTCTGCGAACGTTTACCATTAGCCGGATTGGGACAATCGCTGGTTGTCGAGTGATGCGGGGTACAATTGATCGTGACAGTCGAATTCGTGTCATTCGAGACAATCGGATTATTGGTGATTACGCAATTGACACTTTGCGACGTGAGAAAGACGATTCAAAAGAAGTTCGCCAGGGAATGGAGTGCGGTATTAAGCTGCAGGGCTTTAACGATGTGAAAGAGGCTGACACTTTTGAGGCCTACAAAGTGGAAGAAATTGCTCGGACACTTTGACGCTAGGCGTTGTGAAATTTGTCATGGTGACGTTGGCCATGACAGTTTCCGCAGCGTGAATTTTTCGCAAACTCCAAATCAAATCCCCAAGTTCATTCATTATGAGTTCTCGTCGTGTACTAAAGGCTGCTGAATCCATACGACAGGTTGTCAGCATGGCGATTTTGGTCGAGCTAAAAGATCCTCGAATCGAAAATGTCACGGTAACATTTGTCGAGGTTTCGGGAGACATGCGAAATGCAAAAGTTCACGTTAGTGTGATGGGCGACGAGTCAAAGCAAAAACTTTGCATCAACGGTTTGCAAAATTCGGCTGGGTATCTGCAGCAGAAAATCAACGAGCGAATCGACACGCGGTATGTGCCAAAGATCAAGTTTGTGCTCGACCAGGGTGTCAAGAATTCGATCGAAGTCACGCGGATTTTGGACGAGGTTTTGCCAAAAGAAACGGTGATTGGAGAGTCGGTGGATAATGATTTGGATTTGGCTGAATCAAGTGACATCGACCCAGACGGGCAGGTTGAAATTGCGGATGCAAAATTAGGTGAGGCTTCAAACGAAGTTCCGGAAGAGCCAAACCCAAGCGACAAAACTTAAACCAAAAGCTGTTTAAAGAGACGAATTCGGTTTTTATGGATTCATAATTAAAGGCAAATGAAAACGATCTGAATCAGGGAGCAACCTTGGTTGGTCACCGCCGGTCAAATACCGGTACCATTTTCAATTCGATAAATTTCGGCCGATCAAGGATTGTGCGACAAAAAATGTCAATGAAGATGGAGTCATAGAAGTTAATTGAAAAACAAGAGTATTGGAATCTGAATGTCAGCCACTAATCGCGCGAAGAAAATCGCGAAACTTCAAACGGTTCTCAAGAAAAATTATCAGCCGATCAAGCCCCCGACCAATCGGTCTGTTTTGGAGCATTTGGTTTTTGCTTGTTGTCTCGAAGATTCCAAGTACGATCCTGCGAATGATGCTTTTGCCCGGTTGCAGGAGATATACACCGGTTGGAATGAGATTCGTGTCACGACTGTAAGTGAACTCGCAGAGGAAATATCGGATTTGTTTGATCCGACCGCTGCTGCGACACGTGTCAAAAAAACGCTTTATAACGTTTTTGAATCGCAATATAGCTGGGATTTGGAGTACTTGCGCAAGGAGAATCTTGGTAAGGCGACCCAAAAACTGATGTCTTACAAATCGGTTACGCCATTCGTGTCCTCGTATGTCGTTCAAAGTGCGTTGGGCGGTCATTCTATTCCTCTCGATGGGTCCACAATGGATCTGATGTTGATGCTTGATGTCGTCACGGAAAAGGAGGCCGCACAAGGAACGGTTCCTGGATTGGAGCGTGCGATTTCAAAAACTGCGGGTGTCGATTTTGGATCCATACTCCATCAGCTGGCTGCTGACTTCCGAGCCACGCCGTTTTCGACAAATTTGCGAACGCTGATCACCTCAATTGATCCAATCGCCAAGGATCGATTCCCGAAGCGACAATCGAAAAAGAAAGAAACAGAAGTCGCACCTGAAACGGAGAGTGTGAAAGCAGCATCGGTGCCGGCGAAATCGGCAACCAAAAAAACAGTGGCGGACAAGAATCCGGCCAAAAAAGCTTCAGCCAAGAAAGCACCGGAAAAGAAAATACCGGAAAAGAAAACGGCAAAACCTGCCACGTCAGCTAAGGCAGCTGCACCGGCCAAAAAAGCGGTGAAGAAAAAATCGGTGACGAAATCGGCACCGGGTAAGACAGCCGCAACGGCGAAGAAAACGCCAAATAAAAAGTTGTCGAAAAAGAAGCCAAGGTAAGCAGCGGTCTTCGCTAAGTTTCATTGGAGCAACATGTTCACTCGCATTCGACGGAAACCAGCGATCAAGTTTCTAATGGGAGTGATGGTTTTTGGTTGGACGTTGATTTTTCATCTGCCACTGATTTACGCTCAGGTTACATCGTCGGATGTATCGCCGATGAGAAACGATCTGGCGACACCATTGGGTGAGAAATCAGACAAGAGCTCGGATCGCGAAAACTTGAAGCGCGACATTCTGTCCGAGTCACTCTATTCCGCAAGTGTTTTACAGCGGGTGAATCGAAAGAATGTCGACGCATTGCGGACATTACAACGGGCGTACCGTGCCCAGGCTAATCCGGCGATTTTGAGAGAGATTTTGCTGCTAACCAATCGTTTGCGTTTGAAAAATGAATTCGTTCGATATGCTGAATTCGCTGGCGGCAATGGCTTGGTTGATCAGAAGCTCATTCTGAATGCTGCGTTGGCTTTGACGGACGAACGTAAATATGAATCGGCGATTTCGTTTTATCAACGATGGCTGGATGTCGGAGTGATGCCGCCCACCAATCTTTATTTACGACTCTTGATTCAAATTGAGGTGGGGCGATTACGATATCTAACAAACCAAATCGAATTGGCCGCTCGAGACTTTGATCAAGTTCTCAATCAATTGGACTTGGTGTCACCTGACCAGCGGCAACAACTGTTGCGGAATTCCTCGACGACCTACCGTATGATGGGCCGGGCCTTCTTGGGGCGAGGCTCAATCGAACGCGCGGAGCAACTTTTTCGTCGTGCCAATGTCGATGCCAGTCTTGCCATTCGATTGCAAGACGAAGCCTCAGTTGCCTTTGCAAAATCTGATTGGAAGACGGCAGAACAGAAAATCATCCAGTCGATTTCAAAAGAAAATAATAATTCGGAATCTTACAATTTGCTGCAAAAGATTCTGAAGGCAAAGTTTCAGGACGAATCGGCTGCAAAGCAAGCGATGGTTGAACAGTTGGCCTTAATTCGAAAGCGTTTCAATACGGGAAAGGTGTTGGATGAGCAGTTGGTCGAACTGTATACCGATTTGCGACAAGCATCATCGGCAACGGAGATTTTGCTCGATCAACGAAATGGCACGATTTACCGCGACGTCGCGAATCGAAAGCTATTGGATCTAGCGATTCAAGAGAAGGATGCTGCGCGTTTTCTCGAATGCCTGATGATCGAGGTGGATGAGCATGAAAATCTGTTGGCCATCCGGCGATCTTTGCGAGATGCAGCGGATGACAAAGGGTTTTATGAACGTTTCCAGCAGTTCCTTGGAGAGTCGAAACTGACGACTGAAGGTGGATTCGCGACCGAGCTGTTTTTCATGTATGCCCCTTCAGGTGATCGAACGCTGAATCAGGAGGTTCTTGAGCAGTATTTGCAAGAACTGGGTTCCTCGCAAAAAAAACGTAAGGCCGCAAGTTGTTTTGCGTTGGAGGCTTTTGCAAACAAGCGTTATCGCCTGGCAGTCATCGGGATTCAGAAATGCCGACAGTTTAATCGTGACCAAGACGATCAAGTGATTGACGTCCGTCGTCAACTCGAAAACATCTTGGGTTTGATCGTTAGTCACACTTTTCTTGGCGAATTTGACAAAGCCCGGCGTGAAATACTTTTCGCAGCTAAATTGCAGGCATCTACCGCTTCCGTTTCTCAATTGCACGCGTGGTTGGATTTGCAAGAAGGAAAGTATTTGGGCGCCATCGAAAAGTATTCGCTGTTTTTAGCGACCAACGATAAGCCCGGGATACCAAAGAGCCTTTTTCAATTGATCGAACGCGTTAGGCTTGAATTGGCGTTGACCCTTGTTTTGACGGATCGCGATGATTTGGCCGTTGAAATCATCCAACAGGCTTTCGACTCGAATCCTCTTGGCCCGGACCGTTCTTCTTTTGATCGGAACAATCGACGTTATGCGAGCGTGTTCAAGCAGTTTGACTCCCTGATCGAGAAAGTGGAAATGGGGAGATCGGAATTTTCGATCGAATAAGGCTGGGAAATGCTGAATTGAGTGCTGGCTAAGCAATGTACGACAGTTTGGTAGAGGACGTTGTAAATGGCCGACGGAGTGGAAAAAACGAATGAGTTTTGCCCTTGCTAATTCAGGATGTCGGTTTTTGGCGGTCGGTAATCGATCTTGAGATAAAGTTCGATCTCTTTTTCGTCTGTCATTAAAAAACAGGCACCCAAGACGAGGAACAGCATGAGTCCGGCAATGATGATCGGGTGTATGGTTTGAATCGCTTGGAATGCGAAATGGAAGGGAAGGGCGTTTGAGTTGTGAACTTCATTTGATGGAAAGTGCTCTATTTCGCTAAAACGAAGATTCGACTTTCCATCAGCGGTGCAAACTTGAATGGGCAATGAAAGTAGTGCCAAAACAGCGACATATCGGAAAATCATATGAATCACCAAAAGACGTAGATTCCCAGCCATTTCACTTTGCGACGAGATAAGTAAAGCAATGGGTTGTTGGTGAATGATTGAGTTGCGAAACGGGTGCCAACGCAGGATGGATTTCGGCTTTTGCGACCTAAGGTGTTTGGTGGAAAGGGTTTGCGTAGATTTGGTGATTCGGCGTGTTGACAAAACGTTTCATTTTCGAGTCAATGGTCTGAATAACCATGTTGGTAAAAAGCATCATGTTTATTGTCTGCAGGCAGGAAATGCGGTTTATTCTATCCAGCCGGTGTTTGCTGATTATTTTCTCAAACAACTGCGACACGCAATACAACTGTTGCTTTCGAGGAATATTTTGAGAAGAAATCGGGGTGGCGTGAGTGGGTAGCTAGACTGTAAATAAGCGTCCATCCGAGCTCGGATTTGGGTTCATCGCCAGGTCTGGAGTCAGTCGATTGTTTTGTCCTTGTCCACCGTTTACATCTCTGCAACAAAATCTTTTTCAATTGCTTTTCCGTTCAATCGAAATACCGTGGCTCAAATAGAAAAAATTCGAAGAGAAAAAATCATTCGGCAAGCCGAGGGGTACTTGGATTTGATCATGTGCCTTGAGGACCAATGGCGATTGGATGAGCCGATCATTCAGGTCATTACCGGTAAAGCGCTGAAGGTTCTTAATGAATTGGATGAAACCTCGGGTCGACGCAGTCATGTCGCGTTTTTAAGAGGGCAAGCATTTCGCGTTCGCCGTGATTACCAAAATGCAGTTGTGGCGTTTGAGGAATCTTTGGAGAACGACTACGAGAACATTCACACACACCTCGGTATGGCCTGGTGTTACAAACGCATGAACGAGATCGACTCGGCGATCGGTTCTTTGAATCATGCGAATGAAATCGAGCCCGAAAATGCGATCGTTCTTTACAACTTGGCCTGCTATTGGGCGTTGGCGGGCAACGTCTTAAATTGTTGTGAGCACCTTCATTATGCTCTGGAATTAGAAGGTGGATTGCGAGAATTGATCGATGCTGAATCCGATTTTGATTTGGTCCGAAGTAGTGCAGAGTTTCAATCGATCACTTCAGCGATTGTCTAAACCGATTTAGGCTATTCCACGGGGCTATTCCACGGGGCTATTCCCGATTTCTTTTTTGCGTCATTCTGCTGGTCAAACTTTTCGAGCACTGATTGGTTTGGTGAGAGCAAGCGTCGGTAAAGCGTCGCAACATTTAGATGAGAAACACTGTCGTTTATTTCCGGTGTCGTTGGTTTCCGGTGTCGTTGATTTCCGGTGTCGTTGATTGCGTCACAGTTCCCAGTTGCGTTCAGAAAAATGATATCCAAGCCAATGGGCTGTCGGATGTTTTGGTGAGCTAGCGGTAGGGCGAATCTTCAAATCGTTCATTCCCGTAATAAAACGGCGACCGAATGGTCACGCTGCGTCCGTTCTCCTCGTTTGTTCTAGCAATGCTTCCAGCGGCCAATCCGATTCGGCTTCATCGATGTTTATGTTTTCGTCACTGGTTTTCAGTTCCGGCTCAACGACTTGAAATGTCTGCGGCTCGGTAAAGAAAACTGTTCTAGCATAACTCGTTGATACAAAGATTGCCGAACTGATCAATGCAAACGAAGCGCCAGCAAAAACATCGCTTAGGAAATGCGCCGAGAAGGCAATTCGTTGTCCAGACGCCAAGATGGCAAACAAAAAGAAGAACCCGCGACTTTTAGGGAGGGTCAGCGTTAAGCCAATCGCCAGAACAAATGCCATTGCCGTGTGCCCCGATGGATAGGATTGCAAAGTGCTTTCACCAAACTTTGAAAAGTCAAATTGAGTTAGCAATGGACTGATACCTTCAAACGAATCCCAAACCGACTCTAACTCGATTGCTGCATTCTGTCTTGGTCGAATTCTTAGAACCGAATTCTTGGCAATTGACACGACGATGCCTGTTGAGACTAACATCATCACAATCGCTTTCAGCTTTTCTCGCAAATGGGGAGCTGAAAACCAAATGGCCAACAGAATCAGCGTCACGCCGTACAAGTGTGAGAATGCTTCGGAGCAGGCAAAAATGGTTCTGAGGTCACCCGGCAAGATTTTGTAATTGACGGTGCGCGCGATTATTAAATCGACAGAGAAACAAATCGGTGTTCCGATTAGCAGGATCAACCCAGCGACGAGCAACCGTCGTGCCATTTGGGCTTGTGTTGGCAATGAATATTGAATAAACGATTCACTCATAATTTGGCGTAAATTGAAGCTTTCGGAAAGCTGGGAATTTACAGCGTTTAACCAGAATCGTGAATATCATTCTGATGAAGACTTTGCAAACCGTCCGTTGGTTTGGCGATTTGAAAGATTCCTGGTTGGATGGGAACGGATGAATTCGGATTTATTCGATTTCAGAATAATCCGCAAAATCTCCCTAAACTACCTGGTCGGTATGGTCGATACATTTTCATAAGCGTACGTTTGGATTCGCCAATACAAAGGAATAATGATGCGAATTTGTCTTTTTTTAAGTGTTTGCCTGTGCTCGTTTACAGGTTTGGAATTACAGGCACAAAATGTGCCGATAGTTCAGCCTGCCTCGGGATTTCGGCTGTCGGATAAGTCGCCGCTATCGCGACTTTCCACAAAAGACAACAAAGTGACGCCAGCAAGTTTCCTTGGTGGAACGGACACTTTGCCACCTTTGAATCGTCCCGCTGAGGCCAAACAGCAGGACATTCCTTCGATCTTGACCGGAAAAAAGAAAACGACCACGCAAACGAAGGGCGGTTCGGAAAAGAATCGAAAAATTGATCCGCTTAATATTCCTTCGGTACCAATCGGGACTCCGTCGAATTCGCCGGGTGCACCAATCGGTCAACCAAGTTCATTTGTTCCGCCTGCCAATACAAAATCGGCTGCCGTCCAGTCATCAAGCGTGCAATCCGGTGGCTCATTTGCCCCTGGAAGCATACGAGGAGCAAACACAGGATCGGCCACTCAAACACAAACCGGAACCAACAGCGTTCAACCGAAAGGTTCGACGCCTTCGCCAATCGGCACTGCTTCACCGAGAATTGAAAGTCCTTCTCCTCCTAAGGCTTCCAACAACAGTGCTGCAAACAAGACAGCCCCAAGAATAGATGCTTTGCAAAACCGAGCTGCGACGCCAACGTTTGACCAAGTCCGAACAGCCGAGGCACGAAATACGAGCATCCGTCCCAATCCGCCTTCAAAGTCAGTGCAACCCAATCTCTTTACAACTCAAAAGTTTAGCCCTCAAATAAAAGTGACTTCAATTGGGCCAAAATCACTTTCTGTGAATAAGTCTGGAAAGTACGAAGTCAAGATCGCAAATTTAGGAACGATTGACGCCAATGAAATCATGGTTGGTATCGAAATTCCTGCTTGGGTAGAGATCATTGGCAATCCTGTCGCGAGTGGCGGAGTTGCGGAAGCTAAAACATTTGAGGGTGGCAAAGGCGTGATCTGGTCCGTTTCTTTTTTGCCGGCTGGACGTGATTCATCCGTTGTTTTGGACTTAATGCCAAAAGAAAATCGGGCATTCAATCTAAAGACCGAATGGACGACAGCACCGGTTTCCAGCGAAGCAAAAGTATTGGTCACGCAGCCAAATTTAATGACCAGTATCGCAGGACCAAGCGACGTTAAGTACGGCGAAAAAGCCGTTTATAAGATTACGATTGAAAATGGTGGAAATGGTGCCGCGGAAAAAGTTGCTGTGTCGCTGTCGGATAGTTTGGGAGGTGATAGCGCCAATGTTGGAAATATTGAAGCAGGAGCAACCAAACAGTTCGAAGTTGAATTGACGGCCGGTCAGGCAGGTCCGCTAAAGTTACAAGCTTTCGTTACTGGTGACGCCGGTGTGAAATCGGAAATCGCAAAAGAAATCGTTGTTCGTCGAGCGAAGCTCGACCTTATCGCGAAAGGGCCGGAATTTAAATATGCAGGGAGCGCCGTAACATACAACGTTACGGTTGAAAACAAAGGTGACGCCCCAGCGAGGAACATTACAGCTGCTTCATTGCTTCCTGTCGGTGCCGAATACATTAGCGGTCTGACACAAGTTACAGAAAACGATGGTCGAAAAATCGGTTGGACGATCGGTGAAATTCCTGCTAATTCGAAACGCGAATTCACTCTAACCTGTTTGGTTAATCAGGCGGGTGAGGCACGGATGGAGTTTGGTGTTCGCTCGGTGGGTGGGCTTACGGCAGCTGACTTTGTTACAACCAAAGTCGAAGCTCTCGCCGACTTGACCTTGGAGGTTGTTGATCCGCGTGGCCCTCAGGCCGTTGGACGTGACATTGTTTATGAACTGCATATCAAGAATCGTGGAACTAAAGCCGCTAACAACATACAGGTTTCAGGTGAATTCTCTGACAATATCGATCCGGTTGCTGGTAAAGGTGCGGCCGCAACAATTAAAGGTGACGGTGTGATTACGTTCGCTCCAATTCGAATCATCAACGTTGGTGAAAGTGTCATCTTGAAAGTTGTTGCTAACGCCAAGGCACCTGGTACGCATACTTTCCGTGCCATCGTCGAATGCAAAGCACAGGACATCCGTCGCGT
>CAJQQR010000198.1 GCA_905480545.1 uncultured Pirellulaceae bacterium | reverse complement strand
GCGTTGTCGTAACACCCTGGTTTTACGGATCGACGAGTGCTTTAGCCTTGTTTGCGGTTTCGATCGTGCTGATGGCAACGCTCGCCATCTGGCTGATTCGGAACCTGTCACGCAGGGACGCAAGTCGCATTAACTTGCTCTGTGTTCCGGTATTGTTGTTTATGTTGCTGGGCTTCGTGCAGATGGTTCAGTTACCGAACATGGTATCCGAGCGTATCGCGAAAAAACAAATTTCGATTCGCGAAAACGTAGCCCAACGTTTGGAGCCCAATCATGAAGAACTTGCGGCGGAAATCCGTGCCAACAGTTCGGTTTCGCATAATACGCCTGCTACCGAACAAGAGCTGAGCTATTTTCTCCTTTTGGGCATAGCCTTTCTTGCATCAACCCGTTTCTTTCATCGTCGAAATGACTCGATCAAGCTTGTCACTGCGATGATGTTAAATGGATGTGCGTTGGCGGTGTTTGGTGCATTTCAAAAAGTAGCTGATCCCAAGTCCATCTATGGAATCCCGCTGGAGTATGGGACTCCATTTGCCTCTTTTGTGAATCGAAACAATGCCGCCGGCTATTTGTTAATGTGCCTCGGTGCAACCGTTGCAGTGATCATGTATTCGTTTGCGAGAATTGAAGTTAAAGATGATGTTCAAAAGACAAGCCTGAAAACAACTGCTTTGGAAAAAGCTCTCAAGGAAATTCGAGTTATTTTTGCGAACTTGACGGCTTGGCGAATAACAATTCTCTTGATCTGCGGGCTCATAACTGCCGGGATCGCGATTACTCTTTCTCGTGGTGGAACGATTGCCGCGGTCGTTGGTATGATCGCAACGGTCCTTTTTTTGTTTCGCCACAAGAGAACGCGCTCTGTCTACGTGTTGCTCATTTTTTTCCTGCCCATAAGCGGTGGAGCGTTGCTTTGGTCAGGCCTGCAAGGTGATGTTGGAGAGAGACTTTCGACTTTGCAAGAAGAAGAAATTCTGGATGACGAAACTCGTGTCCAGCTTTGGTCCGATAACATGCGGTCCTTAAAAGACTATCCCGTACTGGGTGCTGGACTAGGCACGTACCGCTACGTTTATCGTGAATACCAATCGTTCCCGGATACGAATTGGTTCTATCATGGCGAAAATATTTTCGTTGAGTTACTGATGAATGTTGGCGTCTTAGGAATTCTGTTGCTTTCGATTACTGTTGTGTTGATTCTTTTCCGTTGGTCAAAGCTGCCAAAGAAAAAAGAAGGTAATCCGCTCAGCCTGGGAATTGGAACTGGTGGGTTCTTCTTGTTGGCATCCCAAGCGATTGCAAATTTCTTTGATTTTGGTTTGTACATTCCTTCCAACGGAATCACTTTCGTTGTAATGCTTGGGGCGGTCGTTGGTGCATCTAACGTTCAAATGCTTGGCAAAAAAGTTGATGAGAGAGCGTTTGTTTTTCTGCCGAAATGGACGAAATGGCCGATTGTTATGGGTCTGATCGCATGCTGTGGTTATTCGGCAAACACGTTTTGGGCTTTGTATCCGACAGAACGTGCGGTGAACGTCGTAGAGTTGGAGGACTTGATCGAATTTTCCCCGGAAGAAATCAATCAATCGATTGCTTCTATGGAGTCGGCCGCAGAAAACGCTCCGACGTTAGAATTGCATGTTTTGTTAGCGGAGCTTTACATTATGAAGTTCCGAAATGAGCTGGTTGAGTATTTCGTTACAAGCAGTCCCAATGTTGAGGTTGATCGGGACAAATTGTGGATAGAAACGAGCATGCGTTCGCGGAATTTTTTCTTTGGTTTGCAAAATGAAGCGGACCGCACCACGTTTATCGAAAACCATCGAAAGCTGGACTTCTTCGAAAGTACGATTCCAAAGGCTAGTCGGCATTTCGAAAAGGCAATCGCGATCTGTCCACTGTCTGTCCGATCCATTTTGCGATTGGGTGAACTTGCCTATTTTATGGAAAGAGACGCCAATCCATACCTTTCCGCTTTCGCTAGGTTCAATATTCAAAACCCGATTTATTTCCGTCGGGCCGGGGATATTGCGGGGGCACATGGGCTCAAGAACATTGCGTTCTCGGATTGGAAACAGGCCCTCGCATTGTCGTCAAATCTGATTGATCCGATTTTGCCCATTGCCATTTTGTTATTTGACTCTGAAGCGATATGCATGGATTTGATTCCAGACGATGCTGCAACGCTAGTTCAGGTCGCGGAGAAATTTTTTATTGAGGATCAGGCTCTTCAGCAAGTACTTTTCGCTCGTGCTGATCAAGTATTAACTTCAACGGCGGCAAATGATTCCAAAGCGTTGTATCTGCTGTACAAAGCCAATCGGGGACTGGGTAATCATAGTGTTGCTCTTAACTGTTTTGATAACGCCGTCAGATTGGATCCGTTAAACATCGAACTTAAAATCGAGTTTGCTGAATACTGCTGGGAAAACGGCGCACAGGAAAAAGCGAGTGAAATCGTTAGGGAATGCAAATTGTCCGATGGCGAGAATGCTCGGCTCAAAAGGTTTATGAAATCGACGGGGCTTGAGTAAACGAACAGCCAATCGACGGTGCGATTAATTGTTCAACGCTTATCCTGATTCCGAGAGTCCAAAAAGTCGCAAATCGTCATCACGTTTCTTGAAAACAAATCGGACGAGATGTACCGTTCTCCCGTTTTGAATTTGGGTTGACCGACCAAATTTTCTCCAGAATAAACGTAGACCCGAAGAGAATTCGCATCTAAAGAAGAGATCACCCGGTCGATGGTCGTGGAGCTAGGTGGCGTCTTCTTCTTGAATTTGAAATGATCATTGGCAACTAAATCCTGATAACGAGTTTGGATTTGTTCAACTCGAGATTTGGTTTTTCATCCGTAATGATCCGGCAGATTTTTATCGCTATAGGTTAATAAGTAATTCTTGCCGCTGCGATTCATGAACAGAGATCGATTTGTTCTCAGTTCATAATACCTCGCCAATTTTCCATCACTTAGCGTTGATTCCGTAAGCCATTGAATTGCTTCGAGAATGGGTTCCAAGTACTTTCGTTTATTGGTTGCGACGGCAATGAGTAACAGTGTTTCAATCGTTTCCTGAGTTTCGTCGCCAGAAATGGCTGGTGGTTCAAATTTTCGTGCCCACGTCGGTTGCATCTGATGGTTGTAGTGTTGAGCCCAGCCACGTTGAGGCGTAGGCATCTGCGCGAGAATTAAGAAATCGCCCAGGTTCTTTAATGCTTGCAGATAGCGATCTGATTTGTAGATGTCACTAGCCTGCGTCAATGTAGCGGCGACGTTTCCGGCAACGTTATCGTTAAGCGTATACAGGTCCCAGTGGTTCTTGATTCTGCCTTCCGTTCGCCATCAAAATTTGGGAAGTTGGCTTTAACCCCTCGAGTTGTAGTCGCGTTTCTTTCGACCAGATCATCCCAAACCTGTGGAAACGCACCGTTCTTAACCTGTGCGTCCAGCAGCCAATTCAACGCCAGTTCAACCGCCTGATGGATCTCGACGTTTTGAAATTCGTGAGCTTTGTTAGCAGGAATGAGGAAGCGGATTGCCGCGGTTGTTTGGTCATCATCCAGCAATGAATTGTTCTTGCCTCGGCCTTTGCTATTGCGATAGTGAGCAGCAAGTTTACCCATCGGGTCGAAATCGATCGCGTTGGTCCAACCGCCCGATTTCAATTGGCCATAGATCAATGCCGCTGGCGTTCCGGTCGCCGCATTCAGATAGTACCGATCGCCTGTTGCTGAGTAGGCCCGCAAATAGGTGTTGCCGATCGTAGGCGTTGCTGGGGGGCACCCAGATTTGCGTTTGGGTCGCTAGTCCTTCGCCCCACCGATTCGAGTTACCCGAAGAGTGATGGTAGACATAACCACCATGACGCGTGGTTTTCCTGCGACAGCTATCGACTGCCGCTATTAATTGGCTTCCCAATTCATGTGTTTTTGACCAAATTTGCCCCAGGCAAAGTTTCCCGTGGCAGGCAAGCATCCGACCTAGAGCAGCAGTACGAGAACTGCAAGTTTCATTGTTTTTTCAAAATCCTCGGATTTTGCAACTTGCAGAAAACGAAATCAAATCGAGGATCCATTGACGATGGCTTTGCGAAGAACAGCAGATTTTGTTGTGCGCATCGATTGTGTATCTTGAGCTCGCAGTCTCCGTTTATCCAATTCACGTTTACAAATTTTTTATACGACTAAAGTCTGTTTGATTGAAGATAGAAATCGTCGTAGATTTCGAGGCGTCGGCACTAGTGTCGTGTCCACTAGAGCTTTGGTGGTGGTCTTCGCTTTTTTGGGGGAGCCAACATTTTTTTGGCTTCGTTTCTGGCGGCACGTGGAATGTTGGGCCGTGGTGGTGGTGGTGGAGTCGGGTTGGCCTTCGCAGCCGGACGAGGTTTTGGTGGCGGAGGTGGTGGATCATACCGTCCAACCCATTCCCATCCTATCGGCGTATCCAATTCTCGCTGCGCCATCAGCGCCCAAGGAGTATCAGAATGATTATTGACAACTCGTTGAAGGTACTCACGCGCCTTTTCAGCAAACTTGCTCATCCTGCTTCCAGCGGTGACCTTGTTTGATGGCACGAGCTCCCAAATATTTGTTCGGGGATCAACGGGTTTGAGTCCAGTCTTGGCTTGGGCGAGCATCACATTGTAGGCGTCGGTTCGCACTTTGACTGCCATGACTCGACCCATTGCAAGGTCATAACCAGCTTGCCACCGAAGATTGATTTCTTCCGGTCGATCTGCCTCGCCTTTTTTAAGGATTTCATAGATTAAATTGACTTGTGGCGAGAGGACCGCGGCGGATCGTTGAGCAAGATTGATGGCTTGCACAAACGCCGCTTCGTCTTTCTTTTCGAAATACAGTTGAGGTTCTTTCATTTGGCTGACCCAGGACTGTTGTGCGGCTTGAACCAATGCTGCGCGGGCGGAATTGCTGCGAACTCGATTCCAATACGTTTCCAGCGTCGTATAATCTGGCCGGTATTTCCGCATCACTTCCGAGTCAAAAAAGCGAGCCATGTGAGACGAATATGCGGCAACATTTCGGTTCTTTAATCTTCCATTGAAATTTCGATTTGGATGGACGGCGAAGTAGATCCCGCCGGTTTCATAGCAGAGTCTTGTTAAAGCAAACGGCCCAAATCCAGAATCGACCGGAACGCTATCCTCATTTTGACCTGCAAAATGAAGCTTGATTCGCTCTGGCATCAGTGATTCAGGACCCTGATTCACATAGCTCCATTGCGGAGTTTGGTCATACTCCGGATCGGGGTCGATCCACTTTACCGGTGTTGCCTTGCGTCCAAACGGAGCCGGGACACCAATCACATAAACAGGGATTTTTACCGAACGACAAAACTTGATCGCTGAATCCATGGCATCGACGTCATCGCCCGCTTCATCCGTAATTACAACAACCATCACGTTTCGATCCGGTTCTTTCGTTGAACGCCGGACTCGTCGGTATCCTTGGAATTTTTTTGCAACGGTGCCGACCGCCGTAAAGACTCGTTCAATGCCCGTGTCATCCCGTTCAACGCGATCTATCGCATCGGTAATTTTACTGAAATCCGCGGTTGGCTCTTGCATTGGGATGACTTGGTTTCCGAATGCGTATACGGAAGTCAGAAGCGGCTGCTCTTTATGAAAAGCTTCTTCTCCCGATGCTTCGATGACGCCAAGTTCCTCGTAGACTCTCTCAATCCGCTCTTTGATGGCAGATCGTTGTACGGTCAAGGACGCCGATTGATCAAAAACCCATACGACTAACGTTTTGCGTTCCTGCATTTGGACCAAAATTTCATGAGTGATTCGATCTATTGCGCCTTCAGCACCGGTGGACGATTCGCCAACAAATCCCTTGATGGGTGTCGTCGCCAGTTCAAAAGATTTTGGATCATCCCTCACATCGTTTTGCCATAATTCTGCGTTCTCGTTCTCAAACGAATCCAAGGGCATTTTGACCAATGAATCCTGCGCAACGATGATGTCCTGAGACAACGCCATTTCGTCTCCATCTTCGCTTTGTGCACCGATATCGTCCTTGAACTCTTGGCTGAAATGAAATTCTTGCGGAATCGACAAGTCTTCTTCTTCCTCAACCTCCGGCTCGGTCAGCAAGCTGAGCTCACGTATGATTTTGGTTTGCGGTAGAAAGACAAGCGTCAACGCGCAAAGCAAACCCGAATGAAACACCAAGCTGACCACCCAATACGGAGCATCACCATCAAAAGGGGTTTCCTGCTGTCCTGAATTGACTTGCCACCAACGTCTAAATGAACGAATCATTTGCATATTTGTATATCCTCACTGCATCAGTGATGTCCGAATAAAGTCTTCCAATGACTCTTTGTATTCGCTGGTCCGGTTCGGTACTTCGAACACCTCCATTTTCACAGAATTCGGCGGAAACCTCAAGTTTTATCCAATTGAGTCACCGTTTCGGAGAAAATATGACTATTAAATAGCGATTGATCGTTCCAAACGTACCCAGAATATTTGGATTTTGTTGGGACTTTGCTTTTCTGACCTAAGCCATTGTGATGTATAGAGTTACCACGAATTCGATTTGACCGAATTGGCAATCCAGCTTACGATGGGAGATAGACGGGGTTTGAGCGTCCTATTCACGCATTTTGATAAGAAGCGTTTGGCCTCCCGATCATTTATGTTTCCCTCCAGATCATTTCTACTTCGCGCCAGGGAAAAACTAAAGGATAACTACGATGCTTTCAACAAATCTAAAAATTCACGCGTTGGTTTTTGGCCTCGGGATTTTGATTCCATTTTCGACATTTGCCCAAGACAAAAAAAAGAAGGAGATTCCGGCCCCTGAACGGCTTGAGCTTAAAACCACGGATAATGTTAACCTGATTTGCACCTATTTTGGTGGGACAAATGAAAAGGAAACCGTGCCCATCATCCTGCTGCATGATATTGGCGGTTCCCGGAATGAACTTATCCCTTTTGCCGAGGTTCTGCAAAAAAGTTTTGGGTATGCGGTGATTGTTCCTGACTTACGGGGGCATGGTGAAAGTAAAACAACGGTTACGAATCAGCCCATTGATGTTTCCAAGTTTCGCAAGGAAGAATACGCGACATTCAATGAAGATATTTCGTGTTGCTTCCGATACCTTCGAGACGAAGCGAACAACAAAGGAAAGGCTAATATTGATTCTTTAGTCATCGTTTCCGCCGGAAGCATTTGTATTAATGCCGTCGCATGGACACTACAAGACTATTCGTACCCGCCGATCCGGGGCAAAAAACAGGGGCAATTCGTAAAAGGGCTTGTGATGTTATCCCCTCGAAAATCGATCAAAGGATTTTCGATAGTCAGTCTTTTAAAGCTACCATTGTTTTCGGGCAAGGGGGCGGTTCCCATCCCTTTGATCGTTGCCATGGGTGGATCGGACAGGAAAATAATAGCCGATGGAAAATCAATCCATAAATCACTTTCACGGACGCGGCCCAAAGTGGACGACATTGCAGATCAAGCCGAACGATTGAAAAAACAGACTCTCTTCTTCATGGAATTTTCCAACTTTAGCGGAACAGAAATAGTTCGGTCGATTAACAAAACAAATTTTCATAACATCCTTGCAGACTTTGTCAGGCTCAAAGTTGAAGCTAATTCGGACGACCATCCTTGGGTTGATTACACAAAGAAAGAATAAGGATCGTGTGACACGGTATTGAGTCATCAACGGGAGTCGAATGCTCCCGTTTTTTGTTTCTTGTAGCTGATAGGTCTGAAAAGATGTTCGTTGTGATTCGCCACAACAATTTCGCCTCGTTATCCTGTTGATGATGATGTGGCCTCCCCTTGACCAGCCACCCGACCTGAATTCCGATGGGTCTTCATTTCTAAACATCTGTTCATTCACTAACGTCGTTTGGAGCATTCGCTCATGTCGGACACGCAGCGTAAAACAATCGAGATTTATCAGCGGCTCAACAGCGCCAATGCACTGGTTCATTCGTATCGTGCGGCAATGGATTTTGGGATTTTTGAGGCGTTATGTGAAGGACAGATGACCGCGACTCAAATCGCAGAAAAACTTTCACTCGCGTCCGAGCCGGTTGCGCTCCTACTCGATCAGCTTTGTGAAACCGGATTTGTTGAAAAGTACGCCGATGACTATGCAATGTCTGTTTTGGGAAAGATGTTGCCCAAACAGTTTGCGCAGTTAGGCGAAAGTTACTGGTCACACCTGTCGGACTGGATCAAAACAGGCGAGCGTCCAATAGACAAAGATGCCTTGATTGATTCGACGGATTTTGGGATCGAGTCGATTGCGTTGGAATGGATGGGAACGCCTAATGCGTTGGACGTGATCGAAGTGATGAATGTTGGCAAAAGTCGACTTGGTATGCATGTCGTTGATTTGTCATGTGGATCGGGGATTTTTGGTGCAGCGATGGCCTATCAAGACAAAGACTTGAAAATTACCTTCGTTGATACGGAGAAAAACTTGGAACGCGCGAAGTCAACGGCGGAAAGCATTGAGGTGATGGATCGGTCACGGTTTGTGACGGCCGATCCGGTTGCATACGTAAGTCAGAATCCAGTCGATCTTGTTGTTATCGCGAATCGATGCAGTAAAATGAGTGACGAGCAGGTTGCGTCAATGTTTCGATCGGTTGCCAAGAACTTGAAAAAAACTGGGGAGTTGGCGGTTGTGGATCATTTCTCGGAGCAAAAAGATGCATTCGTGAACCGGACGAAGGCGATCGAATTACAGCTGCGAACCACCGATGGCAAATTGCGATCGAAAAAAGAGATGACGGGGCTCATGTATGCCAATGGATTTTGTGACGCAATGTACAGCAATTTGAAATCTCCACCCGGGACACATGGTGTTCTCGTCGCAGGCAAAACTACTTAGAAACCGAGTTCGGTGATAGCAATTGTCTTACCGCTAGGTCAATGTCTTCTTGACGCATTAACGATTCACCCACCAGCATCGCCTGTATGTCTTCCGAAGCGAGTTTTGCAACATCATTTGATGTGTAGATTCCACTTTCTGCGACAACACATCGGTCGCTTGGGATCTCTTTCCGAAGGCGAATCACGTGATTTAGATCCGTATTGAAAGTTCGCAGGTCCCGGTTGTTGACACCGATCAAACGGGCGTTGCAATCAATGCACATTCCGAGGTTTTCCTCATCGTGGAATTCCACCAATGGCGTCATCTTTTGCTCAACGATCAGATCGTGCAGGTCCTTAAGTTCGTTCGGCTCAAGGCATTCGGCAATAAGGAGAACGGCAGAGGCGCCAGCAACTCGTGCTTCGTAAATTTGGTACGGGTCGATGACGAAGTCCTTGCGGAGCAAGGGGGTCGATACACTCTTGGCGATTTCAGTTAGGAAATCGAGATGGCCTTGAAAGTACTTTTGGTCGGTCAATACACTAATGCATGACGCTCCTGCGGAGGAGTAAGCCTTAGCAATTTCGATTGGGTCGAAGTCGGCGCGAATTAAACCCTTAGACGGACTCGCTTTTTTTACTTCTGCAATCAACGCAACACCAGGCGATGATTTGATCGAATCAAGAAACGAAGCCGGTGTCACATCCGCTTGTATTTGCGTAAGTAATTTGTCAATGGAACAACGTGATTTTGCGAACTCGATTTCAAGTTTCTTGTTCTCTACAATTTCATCAAGGATGGTTGCCAATGAAGGGGCCTTTCTGGGAATCTTTCATGTCAATTAAACTCCATTAAAACAGAAATACAATTTTGCCACAGATGCTTGCCTTTGCAACAATTAATGGCGAATCATGAAAGTAAACTTGGAATGGAAATCGCACTTACGGGCGGAACCGGTTTTATTGGCCGCTACATTATTGGCAACTTGTTGATTCATGGTCATCAACTACGCTGCTGGAAACGACCGGAATCTGAAACGCCAATGGTTTACCCCTGTATCAATCAGACCAAAAACACGGTCGCGGTGGTTGATTCACCGTCTGATTCAATTCGCTGGATCAACGGTGATCTGTCGACTTGCGAGACGGCTGAACAATTGGTGGAAGGCTGCGACGCGGTGATTCACAATGCGTTCTGGCGTCCAGGAGCTCGATTTCAAGGAGAAGAAGGGGATATCGCTCAGTTTGTAAGCACTAATGTAGTCGGTTCGTTAAAACTAATCGAAGTTGCGAAAGCGGCGAGTGTTGAGAAGTTCGTCTATGTGTCCAGTTGCTCCGTCCACGAAAAAATTCTGGCGGATCGCCCTTTGGATGAATCGCATCCGCTTTGGCCAAAAACACATTATGGTGCACATAAAGCGGCGATCGAAAAATTCGTTCATAGCTACGGTTTAGGTGAGGGCTATGGTGTTTGTGCCGTCCGGCCAACTGGCGTTTACGGCGCTCATCATCATACAGCCAGAAGCAAATGGTTCGACTTGATCAAAGCCGTCGTTGCAGGCGAGTCGGTGGAATGCGTGAGGGGTGGGAAAGAAGTACACGCAGCGGATGTAGCGGAGTCCATACGAGTTTTGTTGGACACCGATATTGAGCGAGTTCGCGGCGAAGTTTTTGCTTGTTACGACCGATACGTCTCGCAGTTTGAAGTTGCCAGTTTGGCGAAGAAAATATCGGGTAGCAATTCGATCATAAAAGGTGAAGCAACCTTCCCTAAACACGAGATTGTAAACTCGAAAATCAAATCGATCGGGATGGAATTCGGCGGTGAACGCTTATTACATCAAACGATAGAACAGCTGGTGACGCAAATTCAGGCGAACGCTTGATTCTTTTTTTAATGAAACTATGAAATGATTCTATCTAAAACACGATTCGACGAATTGCGTTCAGGCAATCAACTGAAGATCGCGCTGGTTGGAATGTCTAATTCAGGCAAGAGCACGACGACGAATGTCCTGCAGCGCGAAGCCCATTTTGCAAAGTTCGAGGTTGACGAGGCGATTAATGGTTCGCTCGGTATCGATAACATGGATGCTGCCGCCGAATGGATGGGTTATCCGTTTGACGATCGATACGCTGACAGAAAACGCGAATACCTCGAATTGGAAGCCCGGTTTACGCGACTGGAAATTCCTGTCGGGCGAAATTTTGTGCTCGATACAACCGGCAGCGTAATTTACACGGACACCGAACTGCATGATTGGATGAGAGGGCAATTCCTGATTGTTGGTCTCGAGGTTTCGACAGCCTTATTAGAGCAGCTTGAAAGAGACTATTTTACACAACCAAAAACAGTGGTTTGGCGTGATGAGTTTACTCAGTTACCCAACGAGACGGGCAGGGCAGCATTATGCCGTTGTTATCCGCAGTTGTTGGAAAATCGCTCGGTTGAATATCACGCGTTAAGTGATGTGATGATTCCATCGGAACTTGCTAGATCACCACAATTAACCGCCGACGACTTTTTCGCAGCAGTCAGATTTCGATTGCCTAACAAAATTGCATAAAAAAACCGCTCGCGAAATACGCGAACGGTTTCATATGAATAAGGATCGCCCTTCCAAGGGTTGGACCGACCCGAATGAAATCGAAAAAATAAGAGAGGGGCCAGACCGGAACGGTGGATTGAGGAAGAGATAAGTTCAGAATGGTCTGGTGCCCGCTCTTACCTATTTAGAATCGCAACTGCTGTGCCAAA
>CAJQQR010000197.1 GCA_905480545.1 uncultured Pirellulaceae bacterium | reverse complement strand
GCGTGGCGGAAATAATAACCCTGGCAAACGCGAGGGCTTCTTAGGCGAAGTCGACGATATCCTCTCCGCATCTGATTACCTTGCCAATTTACCCTACGTGGATCCAGACCAAATCTATCTAGGTGGACACAGTACTGGAGGTACGATGGTAATGATGGTTGGAGCATGTAGCGATCGGTTTCGTGCCATCTTCTCTCTTGGACCTGTTGCGGCCGCCAACCAGTATGGTGGTGAGTATGTTTATTGCGACATCAACAACGAAAAAGAGATCGAACTTCGTTCCCCGATCTTTTGGCTGGATTGCGTCAAAAGCCCGATGTACGTTTTTGAGGGTGCCAGAAACGGAAATTGGGACGCCGTCAAAATCATGGCTGATACAAACACAAATCCGAAAATCAAATTTTTCAAAGTACCTGGTAACGATCACTTTAGCGTAATCGCACCGCTTGTGGAAAAACTCGCGGGCCAGATTGTCGATGGAAATGTCGATGTTTCACAGCAAACGGTTTCAAATCTAAAATAAAATGCCCCAATCTCGTCCGGTTGATTCCTGCATCGCCAATGCAGGAATTCGAATCTATCGATCGCAGGAAACCCGGTCAATGACTCAATTTTCGTTTACGCGCCAGCTTTCCCTGATAGCGAGACTGAGCGATATCGATCAGCACAAGGATCACAATGACAAAGTAGAAAGTGCTCTTTTCCATCTTGTGAATCTCGTAATTCAGACATTTCAAATGGGCAGTGTGTGCCCCTTCAGAAACCAACATCACGCCAACAATAAACAAGATAAATAGTCCCAGTACTTCGTACATGCGATTCTTCTTCAAGAACTCGGAAACCCGGTCGGCCATCACAATCATCAGGATTCCGCTCGCCACAATCGAAATTGTGATTAGCACTGTATTTTCCGTTAAAGCGCGGGCACTCAGTATTGAGTCAAAGGAAAAAACGATGTTCATCAGAACGATCCAGAATATTGCAGACTTTACGGTTCGTTGAGATTCACCTGCGTTCTCATCATGCCCGAGATGCTCGATCGACAACATGTGAAAAATCTCTTTGAATGCGGTGTAGATGATAAAAACTCCGCCCACCAAAACGATCACGCTTTCGACGGTGAAATCTCCTTTTAACCAATAAAATTCTTCGCCGCCAATCGCCAACTTTGCGAATGGGCTGGTAAAGTATCCGATCAGACCAACAACAACGAAAAGCAGAATGATTCGAAACCCAATCGCCAATCCGATACCCATTCTGCGGACATACGATTGCTTGCTTTCCTCAACTCGTTTCGATTCCAATGAAACATAAAGCAAGTTATCAAATCCAAGCACAGCTTGGAGGAAGACCAGCATCAAAAGGGTGAAAACAACGTTTACGATTTCCATCAAGTAAATCCAACCAAGCAACTCGAAAAACGGGCATGACAGATCGGAATGATAACGAATCCGCACTGATCTGACATCCCTGAACCAATAGGCTCCCTGCAAAAGCGACTCCCGGATTACCTGTCAGTTTTCATTTTTCTAACGCATTAATCCGGCCACGATATCGAGATCAAAATCCTCAAACAAACCGGCCTTATAGCGTTCTACCGCAATCGCACCCATGACGGCGTTGTCGGTGCAAAGCTCCATCGGCGCGATGTGTAATTCGACGCCTTCTTGATCACAACGGTTCTCCAATTCGCTTCGAAGGCGACGATTTGCTGCAACGCCTCCTCCGACACAAACTCGATTCAGTCCCGTTTTCTTCAACGCGTGAACGGCTTTCCCCACCAAGCAATCGACTGCCGCCTGTTCGAAACTTGCAGCAACATCCGCTCGTTCCTGCTCGGTGATATCGATTTTTGAAAGGTCGGAATTGCCTGATCCAAGCAACTGATACAGCACTGCTGTTTTCAGTCCACTAAAGCTAAACTGAAGCCGTTCAGGATTGTTCAAGAATGTTCGCGGAAACCGATATGCCTTTGGATTTCCATTTTCCGCCGCCTTTGACACAAACGGTCCCCCGGGATACGGAAACCCGAGCATTGTTGCGACTTTGTCGAATGCCTCACCGGCCGCATCATCAATCGTTCCCCCAAGATGCTCAAATGTGATCGCATTCTCACACCGAAACAAATTCGTATGGCCGCCGCTGATGATGTAACCAAGACAAGGAAACACATTTTTCTTTGCCGCAATTTGGCAAGCATAAATGTGTGCGTGAAGATGATTGACGGCGATCAGCGGTTTCCCCGCCGCAAAAGCGAGGGACTTTGCGGCGGTCAATCCGATCAACAAAGAACCGGAAAGTCCTGGTTGGTTTGCAACGGCAATCGCGTCGATCTCCTGCAGCGACAGTCCCGCCCGCGCGAGGGTTTCGTCAATGACAGGCAGGATTCTCTCGACATGAGCGCGAGCCGCAATTTCCGGCACAACGCCATTGAACTTTTCATGCAACTGTTCCTGCGAAGCAACCACTGCCGAAAGAACTTCTAATTTGTCCGTTACTACAGCAGCAGCCGTTTCATCACACGTCGATTCAATGGTTAAGAAATTCATTTGGCCAGATCAATGCAGACGATTTCGGATTGGTCACGTAAGTAAACTTTGCCACTGGAGATTGCGGGTGCCTGTCGCGTTTGCCCAATTATTTTCTGGCGTCCCAACTCTTCGAATTTGGCTGACGTGGCGTTCACAATCACAAGCTCGCCTTTCATTGTGGAAATGAGAAGTTTGTCATCAGCAAAAATCATATTACCCTTACCGAAGCGAACCTTTTGCCACATTCGCTTTCCTGTTTTTGCGTCAATACATGACAAATGGGTTGCGGGACCAGCACTTCCGACATTGTCGAAACCAAACACGTATCCATTGTGAAAAATAGGCGTCTGCCATTCGCAGCGAAGCACACTGTCGCGACCGAATGATTTCCAGACTTCGGTCACCTTCCAACGTCCGTCCGTTCTATCGACAGAAAGCAATGCACTGCCATGATTTTCGCCACTGGAAACAAAGATATTCTTTCCTATGTTGATCGGCGATGCAGTGTTGCAATTATATTCAGTTGGAAAATCGTATTGCCAGATCAGCCTTCCACTACCTGGCTCAACCCCGAACAACGATTTCCCGGAAAACATTGCAATCGATTTGCCGGCATTTGAGTCCAGGAACATCGGCGAGGCATAACCGGAAACCTCGTCATTTGTGCCCCACAAGAATTTCCCATCCTCTTTGGCAAACGAGCAAATAGAATATTTACCCGGATTGGTTGGGACAATCACTTCGTCATCCAACACAACAGGCGAACCTGACGTGCCGTACTCAGCCGGTTTTCCCCCATTCGACTTACGCAAATCGACTTTCCAAATTTCTTTACCGCTCTTCAGGTCAAGAGAAGCGAGAATCCCCTCGCCGGTGTAGGCGTAAACTATACCATTGGAAATGGTGGGTGTTGCACGGGGCCCATGTCCCATTGAGTTCTGATAAGTCGGGGCGACTGCCGTTTTCCATCGTTTGTTTCCATTAGACGCATTCAAACAGATGACATATTGTTGACGGTCATCTTGAAACATCGTCACCAGCTGATCGTTGACGATGGCAATACCAGACATCCCGGGGCCTAATTTTTTTCGCCAAGTCTCCTTCAATCCGTCTTTGGGCCAACTTGAAACCAGGCCCAGCTCCGTCGATTTTCCATCTCGGTTTTGCCCCAAAAATTGCGGCCAATCGTCCGCGACGCAGAATGAAACCAATAGAGGTGCCGTGAAGACGACGAACAGCGAATTGACAATGTGACTTTTCACAATGATAGGGTTCCTAGGATGGTGCCGAACGAAAAACAGCTTAACACAGGCGGAGATTGTATCAAGTTCGATAAAACACAAGTCGTAAAAGAGTCACGCCCCCAAGCGGGATAGCAATTTTCAGAATTCGCGTTGGCTAAATTCCAATTCGCAAAGATTCGTGATCCGACCGCGTGAATCGAACAGACGGACTTCTCCCCAAACCAGTAACAGCAAATCAATGAACGAGCGTTGAGTCTTTCCAAATTCCTCATCCAACAAGACTGAAAAGGGGACTGCCTTACCCAACAGTTGAGAAGGCTTTCGCCACCTGGCTGCCCTCCGATCAATCGCTCACCACCA
The DNA here is from genome assembly GCA_905480545.1 of uncultured Pirellulaceae bacterium. GTDB lineage: Bacteria > Planctomycetota > Planctomycetia > Pirellulales > Pirellulaceae > JABAAE01. The sequence continues at coordinate 15,016 of CAJQQR010000197.1, read as the reverse complement.
GACAGATTCACATACTCACTCATCTCAAAACGAATCATCTTTTGCAAACCATCTTTTGCAAATCTTTTTTTGCAAATCTTTTTTTGCAAATCTTTTTTTGCAAATCTTTTTTTGCAAATCATTGAGCATGAATTCTGCGATCAACCTCGCCAAGACCAATTGAAAACGGGTTACGAATCAACCCAAAATACAAACAGGGATCCCCGAAGCCGGCTGCACCGGCAACCAAGAAGATCCTCAGTTTTAGGCGAATCAATTTTGGTGGTTGTTGGTCCTCCAAGCACGCCCCCCAAATTTCCAAACCGCAGGTGACGTTGGGTTCACCCAATTGAACTGAGATCACCCTGACGCTTAACAATTTTGGCAAAGCCTTAGCTCTTTTACGACTCAATTTTAACGATTGAACCGGAATGAAAAGCATGAATTTCATTACATACCTCCAGTTGAATCGCTCCATCCACTCGTATTCCCACGTAACTCCCTACGATTATTTCTTTACCGATTTGCAATGTGATCCGTTTGTCGGTCAAAAAATCAATCGCCTGATAATCGGCAAGGACAGGTTCAGGAATCATCGCGAAATCCTGGCAGATCGTCAAATATTCATTCACTCGAAAAAAAAAGGCTTCAACGATTTCGGCCATTAGCTCTTTGATATCAATTTCCTTGCCCGTCTCATCAGCGAACGATGTTGCAACCCAATTTGAACTGCTTGAAATCAAGAACGAATTATTGGCGTTAATCCCACAGCCAATAATAATTCCTCGATGATTTGCGGGAACGGATTCGATCAGAACACCTGAAACCTTCTTTCCATTGGCGTAAATATCATTCGGCCACTTAATTTTACAGATCGGAATATCACATCTCCGATTCAATGTATTTGCAATAGCCAATCCGAATACGACGGATATGAGGGGGGGCGGAATGGGACACTCAGCAGATGAAATCCCGAGTGAAAACGTCAAAGAACCGTCGCTAGAATCCCATGACTTGCCCGCACGCCCCCTACCCTTTGTCTGTGTTGACGTAAAGATGATAAATGGAAAACTCAAGTCGGCCAATTTGAATGCCGACTTTGCGAAGTCATTGGTCGATTCAAGCTCGTCAAAAAACCGTGCCGAATTCAACTGAGGAATTTTTTTTACAAGTTCATCTTCAGTCATAACAACATGGATTTCGGCGGTAGGATGTTGTGCAGCGGCTTGATGAATTTTGCTTTCCAAATTCCGTCCGCTCCTATTAACTTTTTAACGAATTGAATATGTTTGTCGACCGAGTCGAAATCGAAATTGCCGCGGGAAAAGGTGGCGATGGATGCATGAGTTTCCGTCGGGAAAGATACGTTCCCAAAGGGGGGCCTGATGGAGGTGATGGCGGAAATGGGGGAAGCGTGATTATTGAGGCTCATGATGGCGTCAATAGCCTTGTCGCTCTGAAGCACAAAAGACAATGGGTAGCAAAGCGTGGGCAACATGGCACCGGCTCGAATTGCCGCGGCCGCAATGGATTGGACATTGTTATTCAGGTCCCCCCGGGGACCTTGATTATGGACCGCGCCGAGGGCTTTGTGATCAAGGACCTCTCCAATGTCGGTGACTCCATCGTCGCCGCGAAAGGTGGATCGGGCGGTCGTGGAAACACACATTTCAAATCCTCAACGAATCAATCGCCACGAGAATGGAGTTCGGGTGCGGACGGCGAAGCAAGAAGACTGACATTGGAGCTAAAAGTCATCGCGGACGTTGGTTTGGTTGGGATGCCGAACGCCGGCAAAAGCACGCTGCTGAGCAGAATTTCTCGTGCAAAGCCAGAGATCGCCGACTATCCTTTCACTACCAAGTTTCCCAATCTTGGGCTTGTCCAAATTGATTTCGATCGATCATTCGTAATGGCGGACATCCCGGGATTGATTGAAGGCGCCAGTGAAGGCATTGGACTGGGGCACGAATTTTTAAAGCATATCGAACGAGCCGGCATTCTTGTCCATCTGGTGGAACCCATGCCAATCGATGGTTCGGACCCGATCCAAAACTATCATTTGATCCGTAACGAATTGTTGCAATATAAAACGGAGCTAGGAACACGCCCCGAGATCATCGTTGTCACCAAATCGGAACTTCCGGAATCTGGTGAGGTTCGAGACCAACTTGCAAAACAACTTGACAGAGATGTTTTGCTGATTTCTGCAGTAACCGGCAAGGGGCTGAACGAATTGACGGGCTCAATCGCCTTGCAATTGGAATCCGAAAAGAACAAGTAAAAAATGAATTTATTAACGATCGATGTTGGAAACTCCCGTTGCAAATTTTGCTTCGGCAACATGGATGAACCGATGCCGATCGATTTACTTGCGGCGATTGAATTAGACGAAATCGAAGAACGATTTTCAGCATTCGCGTCGTTTGATCAATGCGTCATTTCAAGTGTGAATTCTGAAGCATCCGGCCGCATTCGCCGGATTTTGGCTCAAAAAGTTACGGCCAATCAACTTGTTTTTCTCAATTCGAAAAATTCTCCTTTAAGCCTATTGATCGATTCACCGGAAACGCTGGGTGCGGACCGACTGGCTGCAGCGTTTGCCGCATTTAAACGCGCCAACGGGGCTGCGATTGTCGTCGATTCTGGAACAGCGGTCACCGTCGACCGAATCAACGCGGGTGGTGGATTCGAGGGCGGGTCAATCTTTCCTGGTGTGGAACTCGCTTTCCAATCGCTTGCGAACCACACGGACAAACTTCCAAGAGTCGCTTTGGAGCCAGGCCTAACGCCGCACACTTTTGGAAACGACACGAAATCGGCTTTACAATCGGGAGTCTTCTGGAGCCAAGTCGGAGCAATCGAACGGATTGTGAGCAATTACCGAAACGAGTTAGGTGACGTCCCGGTTTACTTTACTGGCGGTGTCGGTAAACCAATGTGCGGTGCAACTGAATTAGAGGGTCAGTTCGTCGAACAATTAGTGCTGGAAGGGCTTTGGGAATTCGGCCGAATTCGTACACTGCAAACGTAACTTATTTGAAAAGGGGTCTTTGTATGCTCCGATTTGTTAAGTTTTTTTCATTGATTTTTTTAACTCGGCTCGTCGTCTCAAATCCGTTTTCATGCTCTGCTTGCTTTCTACGCAATCGGCAATTGTGCAGGGTACGCCCGGTCGATGTTCAATTCACTGCAAGAGTCAGTTAAAATTCACAGTTGGGATTTTGTTGCGTAAAATTGGTCGACTGAATTTCTTGACAGGTTTGCCGATGGGAGGGTGATGAGCGTTTTCCACTTCGAAGCGACGCATAAAGACTTGGAAAAAAGAGAAAAGATCACCAAGCTAATCGAGCGATTTGGCGTAGGCGAAATGTTGAAAGATAGGGGCCAGCGCCTAGCGAAGGGGACACTTTTTGAGGACGTCAAAACGAAACTGAGAATGGTCAAATATTCGCTCCTTTCCGAGTTTTCGAAAACTGTCGAGCTGAAGGAAATATTCGGCTTTGCTGGATTGTTCAGCCGCGAGTTAAGCAATCTTGACGCCTCGAAAAAACGTGCCCTAGCGGAACTGAAGCCTTCAACGGGAAGCGAGTTCATCGGCGTTTCATTCGATAAAGTTGACGACAAATGAAAGTTCGATGGGCCGCTAAATAATCTGTTTGCCTACAAACGCAAGGCAACGCACGCGCCGGCAAATTTCGGCAATGGCAATTGAAAATCGTTTTGCTTGAAAGACCGAAACGTAAATAGTTTGCCGTTCAACCTAAATGAAAAAAATCACCGAAGTCTACTGCATTTCACGAAAAGCTGTAGAAGCACCAAAATTGCGAGGAGCCGTTTTTTAAGGCTTTGGATGAATTGATTTATGACTTGAATCGATGAATAGGGTCTTGCGGCTGAAGGCATCAACCATTGGGCCAAGGATGAGAAAAAGTTGTGGGGACATACTTCGGAAATTTTTAGAACTAAATATGGTCCGCGACACCTTTATTCGCGACCACGGCCGCGCGTCATTGGAAATCAACAAAGAAGACAACGAACAAGGTCACCAAGTCTGGTCCGCTGTAGTGACCGAGTCATGCGCAGCGAGCGTCACTATCTCACGACACTGAACTACATCCACAACAATCCGGTCAAGCACGGCTACGTCGACGGATGGGGTGACTGGGCCTATTCGAGTTACCACTGGTACTTGAAAAACAAAGGCCGCGACTGGCTTGTCGAACTCTGGCAAGAGTATCCCGATTTCAACTACGAAACCCAATGGGATATTCTGTAATGACCGAGTTCAACATAATCTTCGTAGTACCGGCTTCAGCCGGAATCGAAACCGCCAACAAACGCGAAAAGAATTTTCGCGAGAATGAAAGACTGTTCTTTGTAACAAAAGCAGCCGCAACATTAACTCTTCCCAATAATCTCCAGACCGAGATTACCAATGAAAATGTAGTGCTCTTGTTTACCGCTACCGCGTCCCTCACGGCGTAAAGGGGAGCGGACAAATCGATGCCATCAACCAAAAAGTTGACGGGCTCATCGCAGATCGCTTCCTGGACGAAGATGCTCGAAAACTGTTGCTTTATTTGCGCGCCCAATACGCAATTGCCGCGTCTGGTCTGACGACCGTTCAAAATTTCATTACCTCAGAACTCTCAGGCTTCACTCCGACATCAGCTCACTTTGTAATCCCAAAGCTTTAAAGGAAAGGCCTTGAAGCGACTCACTAACTATGATTGGCTGACTGAAGGTGCCTACGTAACTGGTGGGGCACGAAGCCCGATAAAACGTGACGCCTTCCCACAAGATTGGCCAGCCGATCGCGCGAGCACATCTTGACGCAGTGCCATTACTGAAACTGCATGGCTCACACTGGCTTTCTCGTATTTGGGAAGTTGTGCGTGAGACATAAAGCAACGCATGTAGCGATTCCGGCTAAAGCCGGTACCACGAACTACGCGATGATGAACTTTTCTAAATGGCTTACACCGGGCAGATCATCGGCTCTTTCTGAAAATGGCCGACAAGCAGTCGAAGCCTCCGTGCAACAAACCGATGGTGCATAAAGGACTCGAATGGGCCAGCTTGCTTGAGTGCGACGGCAAAGAACTCGACGACGCTACCGCAAGATTCTTGATGAACGGACCGCTGCGAACTGGGCAAGAAGTCCGGGATGCTAGAGTCGTTACAAAAAACGGTGTTACAAAAAACGGTGTCGATGACCGTTGTTGGGTCTCAAAATTTCCGAAGAATGTCCGCTCGTGATTTGCTACTCACTTTTGTAGCCATTCGGGTGGCTTTGATGCCATGCCCACGCCGTTTCGACAACGTCTTCGACCTTTTGATACCTTGGCACCCAACCAAGCAATTCCTTGGCCGCAGCGGCATTGGCCACCAATTTTGGCGGGTCTCCCGCACGACGCTTGCCCATCACCTCAGGAATCTCTTTTCCCGAAATCTGTCGACAGGCATCAATGACTTCGCGAACACTGTATCCGTTGCCTGTTCCAAGATTCAATTTAATCCCCTTTCCCGGCTCGAGTTTTTCCAGTGCCGTCAAATGCGCCGCTCCTAAATCGTCAACGTGAATGTAATCGCGAATGCAGGTGCCATCAGGCGTTTCGTAATCGTCACCGTAAATTGTGATGTGTTCACGCTGCCCCAAAGCGACCTGTAAAACGATCGGAATCAAATGTGTTTCGGGATCATGATCTTCCCCAATGTCGCCATCGGGCGAGGCCCCCGCTGCATTAAAATAACGCAGTGCTGCAAAAGAAAATCCATACGCTGCGGCGTAATCATCAAGTGCTCGTTCGATTACCAATTTTGTAAAGCCGTATGGATTGACCGGTTCTTGTTTTTCATTTTCCGAAATCGGAACAGTCTCTGGTTCGCCGTATGTCGCACAGGTGCTGGAAAAAACAAACTTCTTGACGTCATTGGCACGCATTGATTCAAGCAAATCGATCGTCGCCATTACGTTATTGACGTAGTACTTTGCCGGATTCACTACCGACTCGCCAACTTGAGCAAACGCGGCAAAGTGCATCACAGCTTCTATTTTGTTTTCACTGAGAATTGAATCGACCAATTCTCGATCGGACAATTCGCCAACGATCAGTTTGTGGCCAACAACGGACTCGCGATGACCGTCACAAAGATTATCGAGAACGATCGGTGTATGCCCCTCTCGATCAAGGATCCGAACCATATGCGAGCCAATATACCCAGCACCACCCACCACTAAAACATTCATCAAGCTGCCGATCTGTCTGTTTTTTTCTCTGAATCGTCTTCTGTTAACCATCCTAACAAACAATTTGAATGATTGAGGAGTGTGGAAAAAGTCAGATTCGGATCATGGTTTTGATACCACGTTTCGGAATTTTCCTCCGCCGTTTTTTTGTAATGTGAGTACTGCGAGACCATTTCTTGAATCAATTGAGCAGTTTGCGACGGCGTCGTTGAAACCATTCCGACCGAACTTCGCGGAATAGGCCGATTCGAATCCAAAATCGTAACGGTTGCACTTGCGACACAACATTTATGATGCCCCAACGCATTTTTGCTATCGTCGACAAAAGCGGTTCGAATTCGCAAACTTGCGGTGGATTCTGCAGGGTCAATGTAGAATGCGAAATACCGGTCGCGATTTAAGACTGTGCTATTCACGGGGCTTTCTCCCGAGATCGTTGGACGACCAGCTATTTGCGAATCGCTTTCTTTTCCCTGCTCGTCCAATCTGCATACCTCGATGAAATCAGTAATTGGCGTGTCCTCAACACTGACCCGCAGAACCATCATTCGTAAGCCTGGTGGGTCACTTGAATGGAGTTCACGTTGTACTACTGGCAAATTGATTTGACAGAGCCCATGGCCATCTACCGATACAGATTTTGATTCGGTCGAAATGCAATCGTTATTGGCAAGCCGTTGCAAATACTTTTGCTGCACCACTTCAATTTGCTGGGAGAGCCAACAACCGGCTGGCACAACAACTGGAATTCCTGCAGCAAGATACTCGCCCAATATCCCCGCACGACGCGAAAAATAAGTCCGGCTATCGTAGGTCGTGAGTAAACCAATATGCGTCCGCTTGATCAGGTTCTGATACTGCGAATCGGATAACGGAAATCGCAATGCTTCAAAAACTGAATCTTGCGGCTCATCAGGCTTTTGACTTAAAAAACCCGAAACCCTTCGCCAGAATTTTGCTTTCTTCCGCTGTGTCACGATTTTGACGTTATTCCGTTGAACAAAGTCCTTTGGCAGCTCGTCGGCCAGTTCACAAATGGCAAGCTCACCTTTCTCTTTTCGAGAAGCCCCCGCAAAGGTTAGGCGGAACACGCCATCAGCTGAAGCCTCCTCACCCCCAAAACTTCTATCATTTCGCGCTTCGCGAAAACTTGGATCGATGGGATAGGGTAAATTCTCAAAATCAATTCCTAGCTGCCTGTATTGCTCTCGAAGTGGAGCTGAGGTCACATAATATCGAATATTCGTGCCTCCCCGTAACAGCTCGAGTTTCTCAAAGACCGGACGGATCGATTTCAGGCGAAAACATTGCTCCGCATACTCAGACGTTCGGCCACGAAAGATCGGAAAGTGAAATTGCAAATGCCAATTCGCTTTCTGGGCATCTGACCGCTGGGAGATAAACTGCCGAAGCCCTTCTGCTTCCAAATCCGATAGCGTTGTAAAAAACACAATATCCGATTCGCTGAGTTCCTCGCAAAAAAACGTCTGGAGATTATTGCGAAATGTAGAAATTCGTTTTTTACGATCTGCTGCATTCGATCGCTCTTGATCGCCACGGCCAAACAACGACCTTAGCCATCCTGCTTCCTTCCGACGGCCAACCATCTCCCGAATTCCGACCAAATTCGAGCTTGGTGAATAAGTGGTGTAGCGAAAGCAACTCCTTACTTCGCACTGGGGAAAAGCATCAAAGTTAGAGAATTTTCGGTTTGCTCCTATGACGACCTTCAAATCCCTGGGCCCGCGTCCATTGGCCGTATCACCCACCCGAGAGCTCTGGGATGAACGGTTATGGGTTAAATCGGCGACCGCATGACGATTCATCGCCGCCTTCGCGATTTGATATGAATAATCGAAATGGTGTCCACCAACACCTTTTAGCGATTGATCAATGAGAAAAAAATTCGCCACGCCAGAATCCATTCGGTTGGCAACGCTATAAAACTAGAAAAACGACTGAGCATTAGAAATCAAAGAAACGCCATTGGTCCCCAGCGATCAATCGTGATTTCCAAATTTTTGTATTTGGAGGATCGTACCCCGCAACAACTTGAGAAGTCAACGGAATTGTTTGAGGTTGACATTTTTCCTGATCTGAGAAAACTGTTATTTAATCATCAAGGACGATCGATGCGAATTCTCTATGACGGAGTGATATACCGTATCCAAAGATACGGCGGTGTCGTCAGGTACTTCAATGGCCTGATTCGGAACCTACCGGTCCACGTCCACCCCACCCTAATATCACCCAATCAACCCGCTTACCCTCCGGCTCACCCCAATCTTTCGACGTATATCGAAACCTGTGGGCCACTTCTCTGGCCAATCAAGCCACTTCGCAAACAGATCATTGCGACTCGGACGTTCAATCGCATCAAGTTTGCAAAGCCGGATGTCATTCATCCGACGTACTATTACAATTCAACCCGCAACCTCGCCAAGAACCTCAAAACACCGGTGGTTTTGACGGTTTACGATTTGATCCACGAGAGATTTCCCGCCCAAATGGATCCGTATGGCAAGCAGGTCAAGCTAAAACAATCTGCGTTGAATCGAGCTGATGCTATCATTTGCATTTCTGAGTCAACAAAAAATGACCTGCTCCGATATTATCAAATCGCTGAAGACCGAATTTCTATTGTTTACCCCGGCTGTGATTTCAAAGTCCAAAACTCACCCCAAGAAATCGACTCGACACACCCCTACATTCTTTTTGTCGGCGAACGTCGATCGTACAAGAACTTTGACCGGTTTGTTGAGGCTTTCAGCACGCTACATCTAAAACACCCTGACCTGCGAGTTCGATGTGTCGGAGGCGCCCCTTTCAGTCATGCCGAAATAAAAAAGCTTTCCAAGCTGGGCGTGGTTGACAAAGTCACACGTGAGAAACACCTGCCGGATGAAGAAATGCAAACGGTCTACTCGCAAGCGGTTGCAACCATTTACCCATCGCTCTACGAAGGCTTTGGCATTCCAATCCTTGAGGCAATGAGCTGCGGCACTGCGGTCTTAACCTCAGACCGGGCCAGCATGCCGGAAGTCGCTCGCAATGCTGCCATTTATTTTGACCCCTACTCCATTGATGCCATTGCCGAATCAATTGAGCAGGTCTTAGATTCTGAGCGACGGACGAGCATGATTCGTCGCGGCTTCGCCCAAGCCAAAAAGTTCTCTTGGAATCAATCTGCGTTTCGAACCGCAGAGATCTATGCAGCTGTGAGCGGAACCCGAATGAGGGCCGCGGCATGAGCCAGCTTCGTAACGCCTCAAAAAGACTGCTTTTGGATGTGACAATTGCATCATCGGTTGACGATCAAACAGGCATTCAACGGGTTGTCCGAAATATTTGTCAAGAATCCCAATATGCGGCAAAAGAACTGGGGTGCGTTTGCGTTCCAGTCGTTTGCCACGGACCGCACCTTGTTGCAGTCGGTTTCGACGGTCGACGAAGATGGGATGAACGACTATTTTCGTCGTTAGTGAACGGTTGGATGTCAGCGCAATACCGGATTGCCAAGTCCGCTGCGACCTTCAAATCGGGAGCAGACCAGACGTATCTTAAGTTTCTCTCACGGCTTCGGAAGCTGTTCTTACCCAAAACACCGCTGCGATGGCTTTCGAATCAATACTACCGCCTGACAGGGCAACAAATCAAATTCGACGACGACGACATTCTGGTCCTTCTTGACGCTTCCTGGAACCTTCCTGTCGCAGAGCTGCTCAGTTCTGCCAAACAATCTGGCGCTAATATTGCAACAGTGATCTACGACCTAATTCCGGTCAACTATCCACAATTTCACCACGAGAGCCTTCGGCGCATATTCGTGAATTGGCTGAACATAGTAATTGAACGATCTGATTTTTTTGTCGGCATCAGCGAAACCGTGTCCAAAGAGCTTGCCGCATATGCATCACAACAAAACGACCATCTCAATTCGAAATCATTTGGCCATTTCCGCTTGGGTGCAGATTTTTTAAACGACAAATGCGAGCTTGAAAATCAAACCCAATCAAACCGCGACGAAGCGGCCTATCACTCCATAGCCGATAAACTTTGCAAAGGACAAAACCAACTCCGTGACTTCTATCTGGCGGTCGGCACGCTCGAACCTCGAAAGAATCATTCCCTTTTGCTCGATGCGTTTGACAGACACTGGAACCAATATCCAGGTTCACAGCTATTGATCGCTGGAAAAGTTGGCTGGATGTGCGATGAACTGATTGACAGAATCAACAACCACCCGCAGCTTGGCACGTCACTTTTTCTATTGGAAGATGCAACCGACGTCGAGCTTTCTTGGCTTTATCGGAATGGTCGCGCTCTAATTTTCCCGTCGATCGTGGAAGGCTTTGGATTGCCGATTGTCGAAGCACTGCAGAATGGCTTGCCCGTCATCGCATCGGACACCCCCATCCACCGCGAAGTCGGCGGCGAACACTGCACTTACTTCGACCTTTCAAGTGCTAAAAATTTATCAACCGTACTTTCCGATGTTGAAACGTCGCGGCTGGATCTCATAACGCCCGACAACTATCAAACCTCTGGATGGAGAGAAAGCTGCCTGGAATTGCTCACCAAAATCGTGAGTCATTTCGACCGACCGGAAGAGACGCAAAAAGACCAATCCGCCAACATGGACGAACGGAAACAACGGAACGCCGCATAATGAATCAAATCCAAACAGCAGCATCACCCGCAACCGTGCCGGCAAACTCAAGCCGTTCGCAAAAACCAATTTCGCTTTTCCGAACGCTAAAAAACATCAGACGATTCGCAGCTGAATTGATCCCGCCAGCGGTTTCAAAACTTTTTCAAGAGAAACACCTCGCACTGACTAATGAATCGAAAGACGACGAGACAGTTGAATACTTGATTCCGGCGAAACGGCCGTCGGAAATATGGCCAGCATTTGGCACTACAGAGGTCACAATGCTTCCTCGACATTTGCGAAATCACTTATGGGCAATGCCGGAGAATGAACTGCTTGTCCTGGCGACCATTTGCAAACTACTTAATCCAGTCAACGTATTCGAATTTGGAACGTTCACCGGCGGATCGACACTTGCGATCGCAGCCAATACCCCCAGTGACACTGAAATCATTACGCTGGACATCCCACCCGAAGAACGCAGGTCACACCGGACCGGGGTCGGAAGCGACATTCCCTTTGATTACGTCATTGGCGAGTCCTATCTGGGGACACGGTATGAATCAAAAATAAGTTCGATCCGATGCAACGCAACTGCATTTGACCCAACGCCATATCAGGGAAAAATGGATTTGGTGTTCATCGATGCCGATCACACCTATTCGTTTGCATCGAATGATACGCAAAATGCCATAAAGATGCTTTCTCCAAATGGTGTGATTCTTTGGCACGACTACCGCTGGGACGACGACACGCCAGAGTGCGTTGGTGTAACCCACTGCGTCAATGAGTTTCATCAGCAGCACAAGGGATGTATTGAGATCCTCGGAACACGATTTGCCGTTTACCAAAATTCTCAATGGAGCGAATCACTTTCTGAATCCTCGTGCCAACCAAGGCCAGTCGAGGCTGAGGTATGAACGAAGACATTCATTTCACCACGCTGATCACGCGCGATTATCATTGTTTTGCAAAGTCGTGGGCCGATTCGGTCCGACGCGTTTACCCGGATTCCCAAGTTTCAATTTGCATTGCTGATCGCGCATCTGCAGCGGTAAAAAAAGCCCTAGATCCACACACCGTTATTGAACTGCCCCGAATAGCAGAAACAAAACTTGGAATTGAGAATTATGGTCGCATGGCATTTCAATACACGCCATTTGAACTGACCTGCGCGCTGAAGCCGTTTGTGATGCGATACTTGCTGAGCGAGTCCGAAAAAACAATCTACATGGACGCTGACACTCAACTCTTCGGTCGACTCGACAATGTCGAAGAATACCTTCAATCCTCCAACGTTGTTCTTACTCCTCATTTATCGCGGCCGAGCGACATTGATTCCGAGCATCGGATTCGAAACGCGGGGACCATCAACGGTGGATTCATTGCCGTTCGAAACAACTTGACCTCAGAAGCGTTTCTACAGTGGTGGAGCGACCGATGCAAATATGATTGCTATGTTGATGCATGGAGCGGCCGTTTTGTCGACCAAACTTGGCTTGACCTCGTCCCTTCACTATTCGACGGCGTCGAAGTCTCACGCGACAAATCGCTGAACGTCGCCTACTGGAACATTAAAAATCGGCACATTGAGCGTACCGACAAGGGCTATTTTGTTGATGGAAAACCACTTCGTTTTTTCCATTTTAGCGGATTCAACCTAAGCACACCTCTGTCACTCAGCAAATTCTCAGACGGCAACATCAGCCCAGCTGTCAAAAGATTGCTCGCTGCGTACACCCAATCTCTGTTAAAGAATTTTAATCCAACACTGGATGAAACGGTTTGCGAATACCGGCGGTACTCAAACGGCGAGAGTGTCGACCCAATCCATCGTGAAGCAATCCGAAGCCGGCATCCGGAATTTATCGGGATCAAAAACCCGTTTGATTTGACATCAAACCCCAACTTACCTGGGCGTTTTGAGAAAGTCCGCGAAGAGCTTGTTCTAGGACGAAAAGAATGGCAGATCGAAGAACTGCAGGCCGCAGCAAATCGGCAAAACCAGTGGATCAAGAGAAAAATCGATGGACGGTTTAACAAACGAGCCGTTAGAGCTTTCCAAAACGCCATTCGGTTTTTTCGGAAAAATGCAGCTTAAATTGAGCGTTTGTTTCAAGTTTTTTGATTGATATTGACCGAACCTTTGATGCTAATTAAAACCCAACGTGAAAAAATGTGGTTACAAAGGATTTGTAATCTTCGAATAGAACGGAATTTCGATGTCTAATACGTACACGATCATACTGCCTTACTACTGCCAAGAGGAAGTCGACCGCTACCTTCGAATTGCGGACCATCTGATGGAGTTGGGACCGCAGGAGACACCGTATGAGTTCTTATTGGCTGCCAGTCCGAAGATGCGCCCGAGTCGTGACATGGAAAAGCGGCTGTCTCGAATCGCGCCAACCACTTCTTTTTCGTGTCCAACGCAAATTTTTGGATATCCTGAGGGTCCAACCGCAATGTACTGGGATTGCATGGATTACTTGGCGGAAAACTCAAAAGAGAATGACCAAGGCTTTGGCTTGTGGCTGGAATCGGACATGATTCCTGTTAAACCACATTGGCTTGACGCGATTGTCAATGACTGGCATTCAGGTGAGCAAACGCCATGGCAAATGGGTGCGTTGATTCCGGATGTTTATAAACATCGAGTCCTAAAACGACAACGCAAGTGGATTACAGCCCATGTCAATGGCGGAGCTTGTTACAACAGACAGTTTGCGAAGCTCATTCCCGAAGCGGCGAAGAAAGAGGTTTTTGACGTAGCGATTTATCCCCATGTCTTGGCGGGAAAAAGGATGAAAGCCACTTCTACGATCGCGTTGTCAACGATGCAGCGATGCCGCAAAGACATCGTCGATGACAGACGAATGTTACTTCACGGCTTCATGCAAGACAAAGACGATTTTATCGATAAATGCCGCCAACCAGTCACCCGATCCGAAATTCAGGCCTACAAAAATTCTGAGCATTACCGGGCATTTACTCAGGCCTACGAACGCACCAAACTGATGATCTCCGGCCGCGGCCCGGAAGCAATGCTAAATGCGATGTTCCTTGAGATTGACAAAAAGGAACACGTTGAAAATAGCGAAAACCAGCAACGCCATGCTGCATAGCACCTTGCGAAAGCGTGCCGTTTGTTCCAGTAAAGTTTTCTAATTTGGTTTGTAGGTTCGCATCGTGCAAACGGCCGCAACGAAAGAGGATCGGTTCGAATAGCAAAAAGGGCTTACATGCTTTGCGTGTGGCCATGCGTTAGTGGCGAAACTTGAATCCCAACTTCTTCAGCGATGACTTAAAAACCGCATAGTCATCCGTAGAAAAAAGCAGTCCGCAGCAAACCGCCCCGAAAACGACGGCCACTCCTGTCCACCCGGCACTTCCGTCAATCAAGATCACGATTGGAAGGCACAACGCGGTAAGCATCCGCTTCTCAAATGTCAGCCCGTAAGCCAGGGATAAAAAGTACAGGCAAAACATCTGACAACCCACTGCCATCACTGTCCCGATCGCTGCACCAGCAATACCAAGCGAGGGAATCAGCAGCATGTTGGCAACGGCGTTCACCACGAGACTGACGAGCATAGCACTCGTTGCAACCCCACCGCGCTGGCGACACCAAAAGTAGTTCATTAACAAAAAGCTGACGGCGTTGCCAACATAGAAAAACAATACATAGCCCAAAATTGACTGCCCAGCCGAATACTTGCCTCGGAAAATCGTTTGGAAAATCCAATTGGACGCCGGTAAAAACACAACCGATCCCAGCACAAGAACAACCACGGCTATTTTGATCGAGAGGTTGATTTGATGGTGTACCTGATCCTGTTTGCCAGTTTCCCAATCTCGTGACAAGTAGGGCAGCAATGTCCTTGCGACTAACGCGGTTACAGTAGCGAACAACGCTGGAATAATATGTGCTGATTCATAGTTCCCGATTTGAGCTAAAACGGGTGTTGATGTTTCTTTCACCAAGTTAATCAGCATGTAACGATCAACCGAGAAGAAAAGATTCGTCAAGAAGTCATTGATCCAAAATACGAGGATGATCGGCGTCAGCATTCTCCATGTTGCAAAAAATCTTAGTTTCGTCGTATCAGGAGCCACTGCTTGTAAGGCCGATC
>CAJQQR010000196.1 GCA_905480545.1 uncultured Pirellulaceae bacterium | reverse complement strand
CGCAAGCTGACCCAAACCTGTCAATATTTCGAGATCACTTTTAATCGTTTCAGCAACGCCGGAACGTTGAATCTTAACGGCAACCACCTCACCATTTTTCAATACTGCCTTGTGCACCTGACCAATGGATGCGGTGGCAGTTGGAGCGTGATCAAAATGGGCAAAACTTTCCTCTACCTCTTTTCCTAACTCAGCTTCCAGGGTTGTACGAATGCTGTCATAGGACTCTGGTGCAACGTGATCCTGCAGCGCGCTTAATTCAGTCGCCATTTCCGAGCCGATTAAGTCCGCCCGTGTACTTAACAGTTGTCCTAGCTTGATAAAAGTTGGACCAAGTTGGGTTAACGCCAACCGTATACGACTTTCGTGCGACTGTCTCGCGAGCGACTCTCCTTCAGGCGACTTTAAACTGTCCTTTACGAAATCGATATTGAGGCGACTGATCCAGTCAGCCAATCCGTACTTGCTGAGAATCGAAAGAATCTCGGTCCAACGACGAAGGTTCCGATAAAGTTGCGGGATCGAATGTATTGGCGATCTCATTGGAAGTCATTCAAAATTCGGCATCATGGAATTTCTTTATTCTATTCCGCGACCGTTCATCCGGTGGGTGTCGAACAAAAAAAGAACAGCAAACCTATCAAATGTTTCCAAATTCCCAAGACACCCGAATTGAGTCGGGCAAACGCACCATATTTCCGCGAAACTGTGCTTCTGGTTTGGCAAATGCTATGCTTTGTAATGATATTACCAAAGAACAAAGCGGAAAATGCGAAATATTTGCCGCCCGTTTAATTGTTCCATCGATTCGTTCGATAGGAAACTTAATCCACTTTCCTTCAATTCGGAGTCAAGCCATGGGCTTATCAGACGGTGTCAATACGATAAACAGCGTTGTCCGTACCGCCATAATAGCCGTTTTGGTGGCGATTGTCGGCTTTGGCGGTTACTTCGGGTACGTGACTCTGATCCAGCCGTTGCTCAAAGATCGACAGGCCCTTGCAAAAGCCGAGTCTTTGCTGGAAGCAACGCAGGCCGATCTAAGTGCCAGTAAGCAAAAACTGCTTGCCGCCGAAGACAAGATCAGCGAGCAAGTCGAGACGATCAAAGAACAATCCGTCCAGATTACAATGCTTGCTGAGAAAATCGAAAAGCTCGAAATCGCCATGCGACTTCTTAAAGTCGATCATCGCTTGGCCCAAATTACGGTCAATGGAATCATTGAGGATCCGAAAACCAAGGAAATCAAAACAAAAATAACTTTGCAGGAGATTAACGACGAAGGTAACCCAATTGATGACCCTCGTGAATTTGAAGTCGATGGTCGAGAAGTTTTTTTACAATGTTGGTTAGCAAAATTCGAAGACAAATACGTCGAACAAAACGATAACTTACGATCAACGACGCTTTGCATGTTCAAAAGCGTGTACGGAAATGATCAGGCTCCGTCAACAGGCCACAGAATCGAGAAGCCTTGGACGCGACCACAAGCCTATGCCAGCGGTTCGAAAATGTCAGAGTTTGAGAAAACCATTTGGCAGGACTTTTGGACGATTGCGAATGACGCGACCAAATCGAAAGAGCTGGGAATTCGTGCAATACATGGTCAATCGGTCTCCTTCCAAGCCGTCGAGGGAAAAACGTATACTATAAAGCTGCGTGCGTCGGACGGATTGAGCGTCGTCGATCTCAAACGTGACAACCCCGCTGACGACAAGGCTCAAGCTCCTCAAGGTTAAAGGAAAACGAACGTGGCTTCCAAGATCGGCATCATCGATTATCAAATGGGCAATCTTCGAAGCGTTCAAAAAGCGTTCGAAAAAAATGGCTTCGCTGCAGAAATTTTTTCTGATCCCAACCAGATGGCGACTTTTGACAAAGTAGTCTTGCCAGGTGTCGGAGCGTTTCGTGACGCAATCTCCGAAATCAAACAACGGGGTTTCGCAGGACCCATCCAAGAATGGATTGCTGCGGATAAGCCGTTTTTAGGGATTTGTCTCGGGCTTCAGATGCTTTTTGAAAAAAGCTTTGAGGATGGCGAATACGACGGACTTGGGATCATCCAGGGAGACGTCGTCAAATTCGACTTACCGAAGGAGTTTAAGGTTCCGCACATGGGTTGGAATCAAATCCAGCGCTCCCGTTGGTTTCACACTTTTCCGTCGATTAAAAACGAAACCCATTTCTATTTTGTGCACTCGTATTACGTTCGCCCGAACGATCAATCTCTGGTCGCATTAACCGCGAATTATGGTACCGATTTTTGTGCGGCGATTTCTCGGGGCAACCTTTTTGCTTCGCAGTTCCATCCTGAGAAAAGCCAGCAGTCGGGGCTGAGTTTGTTAAAGCATTTCGCTGAAGGCACAAACAGCGCTGCGACGCCCTAGCCATCCGAAAAGCAAAATCAATCATTTTGTCGAAACAAAATATGAATACGGACGTCGCGTCGCTTTGCAATTGATCATTTTATGCGAATAACAAATCCGACTCGATGTTAATCTTGATTTGTTCAATGTGAATTACGAGGAGACTTCGGGCGAATTTTCTAACGAGGCTTCGACGGCCTTAAAGCGGCTGGAATACATCAGCTTTTGAAACCAACTCGGCTTTCGCAGACGGGAATCACTTTTGTTAATTCGATGCTGCTTGCCCTTGCGTGTTCGCAACAGAAATTGATCGCCTTCCACAGCTTCAACGATCCAAAATTTGTCGACAATGTAGGTATAGTTCTCGCCTTTGGATGATGCAGTTGTTGCTTTTGCTCGGGGCCCCGGCGAACTACTTGCTTTTTGCATTTTGTAGATAACCCAGTCACCCGGGCGAAGTTCTTCGGCTGCCATTTTATTTTTCATTCCGATCGGAATCACGTTAACACTTCAATACCCTAGACCAGCAGCTTAACAGAATTTTGGTAGGCCACATAACCACTGATTCTTCAAAGACGTCGCTGATTCATCATCGCAAAGGAATACGATCGCAGCCAGAAGTTCAATCAATATGATTTAAACCGATCAACGCATTTCTCGCCGCCTTTTGTTCAGCCTCTTTTTTATTGCGTCCCCATGCAGATTCATACTGCTGTCCATCCACATGCGCCGCCACCTTAAATTGCTTACTATGATCCGGACCTGATTCAGTGACCAGCAAATAGGTCGGAGGTGCACCAAACTGTTTTTGCGCAAACTGTTGAAGGACACTTTTGTAATTTTCAGCCGTTCCGTTCTCAATGGACTCGTAAATCGCGTCTTCAACGTATCGCAAGATAAAACGCTTCGCTTCGTCCATTCCACCATCCAAATAGATTGCAGCGATGAGTGCTTCGAAAACGTCTGCCAGCAATGAGTCAGGCACGGTTTGACTATTGCTAAGCCCCTTGCCCAGAATCAAAAGCTCCGAAAGCTCAATTTGCTTACTAATTTTCGTGCAAGTATTCCTGCTGACGACAACAGACTTGATCTTGGTGAGATCGCCCTCTTGGTAATCAGGAAACTCTTGAAACAGCCGTTCGCAAACCACGACTCCCAAAATTGCATCACCCAAAAATTCAAGACGCTCGTTTGAATTAGCTCGGCAATCTGCTCCCGACGCATGCGTCAACGCAGCTCGCAATAAATTCTTATCTTGGAACCGATAGGCAATTTTTTCCTCGCAAAGCGCAAGGCGATCATCCCGTTGATCATCACCAATTTCATTTTGCGGATTCAACAACTTAAAAATTCAAATGGAGGGGGTCGGAAACAGTGAGATGGTGCCAACGACCTTTACGCTAACAACAATAAATTCTACTGTCAATGTAATGTGGCTCCCCAGAACAATCCACGACATTACAAATTCTCAATGACGAAATCTGCCATTAACTTCCTCAAATGGCGCATCTGTTCGGGGACTCGAATCCCATGGCGATTCTTTGGATAAATCATCAAATCAAAATGCTTACCCGCGTTCTGAAGTGCATTCATAAACTGAAAGCTGTTGCCTATGTGAACATTGTCATCTTGCGTCCCGTGAATCAAAAGCAATTTTCCGTGTAAATTCTTTGCCGTTTTGACGACTGATGATTCGTCGTAACCCAATTGATTGTCAGACGGCAATCCCATGTATCGTTCTGTATAAATCGAATCATAATTTCGCCAATCGGTTACCGGTGCTCCAGAAATTCCGATTTTGAAACTCTTGCTGTGAGTCATTGCGTAGGCCGTCATGTACCCCCCATAACTCCAACCCCAAATCCCGATGCGTGAACCGTCTACCCAGGACTTTTTCTTCAGCCAACTCAAACCATCTTCGATATCTTCAAGTTCTCGTCGCCCCAGATCCCGGTAAATCGGGTAGGCCTTGTCCAGGCCTCGGTACGATGCACTTCGATTATCGCACATCCAAACAACGAATCCTTTTTGTGCAAGCATTTGATGCCACAAATAGGAGGTGCCGCCCCACCGGTTTCGAACCCGCGGTGCTTGGGGACCAGAATAGACATGCACCAAGACTGGGTATTTTTTAGACTCGTCAAAATCTGGGGGCAGAATCAGCATCGAGTCCAACTGGTCTCCGTCGCGCGTCGGGACGCGTTGGAATTTTGGCTGAACGACGTTGTAGTAATCCAACTCATCCACCAAATTCGGGTCGATGTAGCGAACTAACGATCCATCCATTCGACGAAGCGCGGTCTTTGTAGGCATCGAAATGTTGCTTTCGAAATCAAAGAAATAGGACAACGCAACGTTTGCTTTCACACGATGATCATTCATCGCATCGGTAAGCAGCGTGACTTTTCCATTCAGACCAAGCCGGAAGAACTGGACACGTGTTGCATCATTCGCGGCCGCCGCTGTGAAAAACGCGCCGTCTTTGGTGACCCCCACTAACGATCGCACCTCAATTCCGTCGGACTTTGATTGTGTGAAGCCATTCTTGCCGTCAACCAATTCTCCGGTGTCCGAATAGGTAGCGATTTGACGACGACCTGACCGCAATGTAAACCAAACGAAATTGCCTTCGCCTCCGTCAATCCAAATTGGATTGCCGGGTGATTCAATCCAACCCTTGGTTTCGGACTGCGAAACGATCACCTTCGCTCTGTTGGTTTTTGGATTCCAAGAAACGAGTCGCATCTCGTTTTGGATCCGATTCTGCAGTTGAAAATACAATTCGCCTTTCGGACTCCAACAGACCTGCGAAATCAATGGCTCAGAAATTCCAAACGGTGCCAGGTCCAACGTTTTTCCATTAATCGAAATTGCGACGGTTGGATTCGGATCGCCCGCCTTCGGATAGGGATAGATCTCATGTGACTGACGCACTGGAATATTGTCGGTGACTTGGAAGCGTTTAACCTCGGTTTGATTCAGTGTTAGATACGCCAACGACTTTGAATCAGGTGACCACCAGAACCCTTTAAAGTTTCCACGTCCGTATAATTCTTCCTGGTAAACCCAATCCAGTTTTCCATTCAATATGTTTTCTGATGCTCCGGTTGTCACACGATCAATTTTGCCGGACTTCAATTCGCATCGATAAAGATCGTTTGCCTTAATAAACGCGATTTGGGTTTTATCTGGGCTGACCACGACCAACTCTTCCCCAATCGAATCAGATGTCAGCTGTTTTGCGGCATCCTCGACTTTGGATACCCAAAACAAATCAACACCATTATTGAAAATAACAGCATCATCCAAATCAATTTTGTCCGAAGACACGATCCGTTGAGCATCTGCGACTTCGATTTCAAGTGCGTTACTCAGCCGAATGGACGCCACTCGGGTTGCCAATGTTGGCACACGTTCCAAATTTCCAGTCTCTGCGTCGACGACGATTTCTCGCCCACCCCAGGTCGTTTTGTACGTGGTATCGGAGATCCATTTCAAAAGGGATGGCGATGAGCCATCAAAATTAACTTTGCCTTTGTCGCCGTAAAGTTTCGTCAAATCCAACGTCGCAGCGGATGTAACTTGTGCTATAGATTTCACGTCCAAATCGGTTTTGGCTGGCAAAACACCAACGGGGAATACGTCATCGACCTCAACCGCCGCGTCAAAGAAATTCCATGTAACGAAACCGTCATTTGATTCCGGTTCCAGCATGTAGGCAGCCAAACGACCAAGCGGTTGGGCGGTGGGAATAAAATAGTCACCGGCCTCAACCTTGATTTTTGTTTCGGACCATTGCCCTTCCAACGATACCATTTTGTGCTTTTGAAATTCTCGGCTGGCGCGTTTCATATTGCCGACGATGAAAGTTTCCGCGTCGACCGTTTGACTTTTAGTAAAGCTATGGACGCTAATTCCGTGCATCAGTAAACGATCCGCAATGCGACCGTGTTCTTTCGCTAGAACGTATCCAAACGGGATCGGCTTGGACTTGGTCGCGACGTAATCACCAATGAAGTCGACGGTATAATCCTTCGGTTTCTGCGACGCCCCATCGTAGCCCTTCAAAACAAATTTTTCTTTGAATGGCGTGACTTCAGCTTCAAGCGAGAGGCTCGCCGAATCACCAGTTTCATTTTTAGAATCACCGTCAATTCTCGCCAACAATTGCTTTACTGCGGCCTTGTTCTGCTGCACATAATTCACACAGGATGTCACGAAATCTTTCGTCGCAAAAATCCGATCTTTATAACTAATGTACGAGTAAGCTTCCGATAAAATCGACAAACGGCCTCGCAAACCGACATACTCGGTGCTGTAACGTGGCTCAAAACCGTAGGTGGTCCAACTCGTTTGATCGCGGTTAAAATTGCCATAGTAAAAGGTCGAGACTTTTTTCTCGTCTTCCAATTCTTTCGTTACATCAGGCATCATTTTGTTACGAAGAAAGTCCCGCAAAGCCTTCGGTGCGGTTGGATTGTGCGGTATATCGTAAGTCAGCTGATATCGGTGACGCGAACCATTCGTTGTATGACAGTCGATAAAAAGATCTGGATTGATGTCGTCGATCAGTTTGACCAGCGACCGAGCCTCAGGAGATTCAATTTTGATGAAGTCGCGATTCAAATCCAACTGTTGCGCATTCTCGCGAAGCCCCATTCCGGCAGAAGGACCGATTTGACCAGGTCGATGAATTTCGTTTCGACCGATTCGATCGTTCCCATCCGCGTTGTAGTTCGGTAGACAAACCACCACTACGTCCTTCAGCCACGGATGATCCTTGGTTGAGGCGACGTCTCGGAGGAGCATCAGTAATCCTTCTTTACCGGCACATTCTCCCGAGTGAATGTTCCCCAGCAGTAATACGACCAGACGCGACTCGGTAGAGCTTCCAAAGTTGTATGCGGGCTCTGCAATGATGGTCGCCTGCATCGATCGCCCGTTCACCGTTCGCCCAATTTCACGATTGCTGACAATAGAAGACATCTTTGCAAGTTGGTTTTGAAATTCGATCACTTCCGAGTGTTTTGATGTCGCAGTGAAATCACTCTTTTCGGCTACAGTTTTCAGCTCTGAAAATTCGTCAATCGCGAATCCCGCTTCGTTAAAAAAATTAGAAATCATGCAGGCAAAAAATAAGGTTCGGATCACGGCTTTGAGCTTCGTAAAGATATGGAACGACTTCATTCGATCAACTGCTCAGTTTTACCAAATATTCTCCACCACGATTAGCGGTCGAAAATGTGTGACACGCAATTCAGAAAACCATTCCAATTGGTAGACCTGTTAAGATGGCTGAGGCATGTAACGTTTCTCGTATTGATTCACTTGAATTTCACGCTCGTTTGCTGAATCTGCAGCGTGCTGAATTTTCAAAGCACAATTCATTCCAGAATTTTGTTCCAAAAAACAATCGATTTGCCGGGTAATCACCCAGAGGTCTGTTGCCCTGGCACATCTTCGTTTGACGATACTTACCATGAACTCAATCGATTTAATCAAAATAAAAACCAACATGAAAAAGCTACTCTACAAGAACGGCGGCGTTTGGCTCGGGTTAGTGATGGCGATATTGGGATCAACATCCAATTCACAGGAGTCAGCACCGCAGATCTACCGACCCAAAGTCGGCGAACTGCACGTTGATTTCTGCCTTCCTCAGATCGGATCCTCAAAGCCTGTTTCACTTTCAGACTATCGAGGAACGAAAGTTCTTTTGATGCATTTTGCATCATGGTGAGCTGGCTGCAGGAGACACGTGCCAGGTTGGCATAAAGCGGCGAAAAAATGGATCGACGAAAAAAAATTCGTCATCGTTGGTGTTGTTCAAGAACAGCATCCAGAACGCTGCGCGCTTTTTGCGCAGTGGCAAAAGTTTGATTGGCCGATTTTGCATGATCCTATTAATCTGCTTGGCAACAGTGCAGTTCCTGTCACGATTGCGATCGACGAATATGGTGTGGTCAGAAGCACTCGCCCCAATCCAAGAACGTTTGAAAAAGAATTTCTCAACCTCAAATTTGACAAGCCGACCAACAATGCAAATTCCATCGGCGTACGCACCAATTGGAAATTGTTGTTGAAGACCGCAGAAACCAAACCAAATTCTATTACGCAAAAGAATGCGGGCGATGCGATACTGCTTTGGGGCGGAATTAAAAATATTGGGAAAGCGATACAACTCTATTCAGCCGCCTCAAAATCGAACGAAAACGATCCATCCCTGCTGTTTCGCTTAGGTGTTGCACATCAAATTCGAAACGAATCGGTTGAACGTTTTGACCAAGACTTTTCTGATGCTGTTAAGTACTGGCAGAGTGCACTTTCGAAAGATCCAAACCAATACATATGGCGGCGCCGCATTCAACAGTACGGCCCGCGCCTGGACAAACCCTACCCCTTCTACGATTGGGTCGCGCAAGCTCGCAAAGAAATCACCGCTAGGGGGGAAACGCCGATTAAACTGCCGATCGAACCGACCGGTGCCGAGTTCGCAACAAAGTCAAAGAGCCTGCCACGAACTGAATCGGAAGTGAACCCCGATCCGGACGGAAAGATAGCACGTGATTCTTCTACCGTCATAAAAATCAAATCAACGGTGGTGCCCCATACTTACAAACCAAAGTCTTCCGCGATGGTTCACGTCGAGTTTACTCCAAATGATAATGTTACCTGGAGCAACGAAGCTGGACCGCTCGAGGTCTGGATTGACGGTGATGAAATTCAACAATCTCGCAAACGATTCAGCCTCATCAACAAAGATGCGGTTGAGTCGAGCGAAAAACGAAAGTTGGAATTCGAGATCGCCCGTCAAAAAGTAACAACTCAAGATACCCTGTTGGGATACGCACTGTACTACGTCTGCGAAAAAGAGGGACAGTGCAAGTTTCTCCGCCAGGACTTCGAAATCAAGTTTTTGAAATAACCGGCACCACCTCGTTTGATCGCAATGATCCAACGTAAGAAACGTTTTTTAGCATTGGTAATACTAATAAATAAGAACCCACCTTTTTCTGGGAACCTCACCTGAGGATTTCGCAGTGGAACTTCATTTGCGGAGCCATTTGAAATACCGCAGTCGTAAATAGACTGACTTAGCCGCTTTATAAGGCCACAAGGCGATGTTGAGATTGCCCGGTTTCGCGCAGGTTTCGAATTGGAATCTGAATAGAATCGGTCGAAAGGAAATAACAAAAACGCCGTGAAACGTGGCTTTTTCGGCGGACTTTGGCTAAGCTGTACTGGTATTCGGCTTTTCAATGAATCTGATTCGGGTAAAATTCCGTTATATTACTTTAGAAGTATCCATTCGATCACTGAACTCATTTTCATAAATTACAAGAGGTGAACATGTCAATTGTCCTTACGGAAAAAGCGGCAAAAGAAGTAATGCGAGCGATGGAAGACCATGCTCAGGACGATGCGGCGATGCTACGCATTGGCGTTAAGGGTGGCGGATGCAGCGGATTTCAGTACGCACTTGATTTCGTTAGTAACTCTGATGAAGACGCTGACACCAAAATCGAACAGCATGGCGTAACCGTTGTTGTCGACAAAAAAAGCTTAATGTACCTCGAAGGTACCACTCTCGATTATTACGAGAGCATTGAGCATCGCGGGTTTACGTTCGATAATCCCAATGTGACGAAGAGCTGTGGGTGCGGAAGTTCATTCCAAGCTTAGAAAAACTGCTCTTCGCAAAATATTTGACATGAGTGTGGGCAATTTGCAAACAAAACACTTGGCCGGTCAATTCGACCGGTTTTTTTATGCGCCCTATACTCAATGGATGATTTGTTTTTAAATTCAATCAGCCCTCTTTTACGTGACGCCAGTGAAATCACAAGCAAACGCTCTGGGCATAATGATCTCAAGATCGGCGAGCAAATCACATTATCATTTCGTATAAGAATAAGAAATCACTTCGCCTTTCCACGGCTCCAACATGAAACGCCTTCCTCTCTTTTTCTTTGTAGCAGTTTTCTCCGGACTGATTACGTTTCTTAGTTGTGGCCCGTCCAAGAAAAATCCAGTCGCAAAATCATCGAGTAAATCGCGGGCAAAACGATCGAATTTTGTCCATCCGAAACCGGTTTCTCAGGATTACGTCGGCAGTGAGTCTTGCCGTGAATGCCATGCGGATATCATGAAGGACTATGAATCGCATGCGATGTCTCAATCGATGTCTCTGACGCGTCAATCGTCCATCGAAGACTACATCTCCGAACCTAAATTCGAAGCGGCAATCGGTTTGGCTTACGCAGTCCAACGCGATGTCGACAATGTTGTTCATAGGGAAATCGTAAGCGACAAAACGAATGTCGAAATCGTGAGTCATGATGAAGTCATTGATTTTACCTGCGGTTCAGGCACACGTGGTTGTAGCTACTTTGTGTTCCGTGATGGCAAGCTCTTTCAATCCCCAGTCACGTGGTATGGAAAGTCAAAAAAATGGGATCTTTCTCCCGGTTACAATCCCCCCGCACATCCGCGGTTTGAGCGGATGGCGTCTGACGGCTGCTTGGCGTGTCATGCAGGAACGATGAACCCCGTCCCCAACCAAAGAAACACGTTTGATGAAGTTAAGCCATTTCGCGAACTTGCGATTGGATGCGAAAGATGCCACGGCCCGGCGAAGTCACATATTGAATTTCACAACGCGACTTCGCGGAAACCGGATGACGTGGATCCGATCGTAAATCCCATAAATCTCTCGCCGGAAAAACGGGACGCGGTCTGTTACCAGTGTCACCTGCAGGGAGAAAATCGCGTAACTCGATACGGACGAAGTGAATACGATTTTCGACCCGGTATGTTTATTTCAGACATTTGGGTGCCGTTTTTGAAATCCGGGAAAGCGATCGATGGGAAAACGGAGGCAGTCAGTCAAGTTGAACAAATGCGACAAAGCAAATGTTTCACCGAAAGCAGCGGTGCAATGGGTTGCATCTCATGCCATGACCCGCACAAGTCACCAAAAGAAGATGGCAGAATCGAGTTTTACCGAGATCAATGTCTCGAATGTCACCAGGACGATGATCAACCCAATTGTGGATTAGCGACGCCCGAACGTCTGGTTAAATCTCCAAAAGATTCCTGCATTCAATGCCATATGCCAAAGCTCAATGCAGGTGATGTTCCGCATACACCGCAAACGGACCACCGAGTTCAACTCCCGGGCAAACCTTTCAAATATGAATCCACAGATGTCGAAGGTTTTCGTATCTGGTCTGATGGCCAAATCCCAATCGTCGAATTGGCTCGAGCAAAAACAATTTCGCTCGCGGAGAAGGCCTATTTCTCTCGAGATCCGCAAGTCATTGAAAAAGCGATGGAAGGACTTCAGTATTTCCATCCCCCGGCCGACGACGACCTACTTCTCAACGAGGCTTTAGCGCAACTTTACTGGGCACAGGGAGAACAAGACAACGCACTGATTCTTTGGAAAAAGTTGCTGCAAGGGAATCCAAAGGACGAGTTCCTGTTGGCGGGAATCGCTTTTTCCTTGCAAGAGTCAAATCGAATCGCCGAAGCGTACCAGTATTACAAACGGCTGATCGCAGTAAACGATTCCAGACCGGAAACGTTACGTGGATTCGTTGATGTCTGCACTCAACTTCAAAAATACGGCGAAGGAATGAAAACAGCGCAACGCATTCTAGAACTTGATCCTGGATCACAACTGGCTCACGCATGGCTCGCGAAAGCGTATCAAAATAGCAAAGACGTTGAAAAAGCAGCGTATCACAGCGATATGGCAAAAAAGCTCGCCGCAGCACAAGCGAAATAAAGTACCTTTGGTTTCCTATCGCCATCACGAATTGGTGGATGCGAATGAACTTAGTTGATCCGAATGAACTTAGTTGATCCGAATGAGCATCGACACCTAAACTTTCAATTCTATTTGCTGTCCGAACCCACCAATCATGAATTGATTGCGATATTTCGTATTCGCAATTCATTGAACAACTGCTCCGGGCTCTCGAAAACAACGGAATCCATCCCAGCGTCACATGCAGCTGCGACGTTCTCAGGGCGATCATCCATAAAAAAGATCTCTCCCGCACCGACGCCCGCCATCTCAATTGCCCGCTGATATATTTCAGGTTCCGGTTTCATACTCCCAATTTCATAGCTGAGCGCGACCACGTCAAAGAAATCATTGAGAATTCCAAATGGTTTTTTCGTCGCATACTCCCAATGTGCTTCGCAGGTATTGGATAGAATTCCAAGTCGATGCCCAGCAAATTTCAATTGTGAAATCACAGAAACCACCGGAACGTTCAATTTGAATATCGAACTCGCTGCATAACAGAGCTCGCCCAAATTTGGCTGCGTCCCCGTCTGCTTGCAGAACTCTTCATAAAATTCGACAGTGGTAACCTGTCCCGATTCGTATCGATGCTGCAGCTCAGACTCGAATACCAGTTGTCGAACTTTTTCTGCCTCAATTCCACATAAACCCGCAATGTTTTGGCAGGCTAAATCGTGATCAAAATTTAGTATCACGTTGCCAAGGTCAAAGTAAATAAAATTGATGTTCCGTTCCATGGATGTCTACTCTGAAGATTCTATCTTTAGTTTAGGGTTTTGATTTCACTATCATTTTCAAAATTCAATGACTTGAGACGAAGAATCTCAACAACTGAGTTCCATTCGTTTTCAAACCTTTCAATTATGAATGGTCCGGCAAAGGTTTGATTTTGATGTCTTTGTACCAGGCTTCGGCTGGTTTTCCACCATGAATTTGCAAGCCAATTAGTCCTGTCTCGCGGATATCATCGTCCGTTTCCATAAAGTCAACGGTCCGGTATCCATTCAACCAAATTTGAATTCGCTTTTCTTCGCAGCGGATTATCAAATCATTCCAGTCGTCTTTTTTCGTTGCTGCCCCGGTTCTGGTTTTGTCTCCCTGGGCCAGGAACTTTCGCCTGCGAGATTCATCATAGAGTGCCCCCCAGATCGACCGATCCCCCATCTGCCCCATATCACACTGGTAGCCATTCATTTCGTGGTGATTTGGAATTCTCACGCTTCGGAACTGGATTCCAGCATTTTGCCCCTCGCCAATCAACTTAGCCTTTAGTCGCAATTCAAAATTGCGATACGACTTTTCTGCACAAAGGAATTCGTTGTTTGGTATTTTTTCCTTTAAATTCCCTGCAACGATGGCATTTTCTTCTACTCGGAATACGTCTTTTTTGCCTTCCCAGCCAGCAAGGGACCTGCCGTCAAATAAAGGCTGCCACTCGTTTAAATTTTGATTTTTTTCCTCACGAGACGCGGAATAGCTTTCCTGGATGTAAAATGCGGCACCAATAAACAAAATGCCTGGCAAAATAGTCATAAACAGAGCGATGGTCCAAAAACTTAATTGGCGGGTGTTTTCCAATGGTTTCCTCGGAGAAAGCGTGGGTGCCTGTGACATTTAAAGCCTTAATTTCTCATGACTCTTACTGGAAAGTTAACTCAGTTTTCGGACATCAATTGAAACGGTTTCCAATCAATGCCAGCCGTTCTTCGCGTAGGCTATTTTAGGGTAGCCTTCCCATCCAACAACCGTTACCGAGTGCCTTTTAATCACCGGTGAATCGACGCCTTCAGTAAAAACGGGCAATTGGCTCGGGTCAATAGGATCGACTGGATTGCGAGTGATTTTTCTATTTGAAACCCATTTTTCAGCTCAAAGTCATGGGTCTCCCGTCATTTGATACTAACCAACGCGAGAGAGACAATTCTTTACCCGCAAATCTTGATCCGTTTCGAATCTCGACGTTGCGTCGGAGCTGTTCTGCAGCAACATCGCGACCGGAACTCGATTGACCGAAACCCAAACAATTCCCAACAACAACCAATCTCACTGCTCTGATCTCGGGAGTGTTTGGTTAAACAAAACCGCAACCTCTGCGAGCAACCTTTCAACACTGCTGAGGCTAGATCTTTCCTGTAAGACTCGTTTGGCCAAATCCGGACGATCCGTCAGAATCCCGTCCACTTTTCGATTCAGCAATTGTGACATCGTGACCGCATCATTAACCGTCCAGACAAAGACTTTCTTGCCCACCTGGTGAGCGCGACGAATAAAGTTACGAGTGACAAAATCCGAGTTCACAGCTAAGAAATCCGCTTCGATGTTTTCCAAATTTCCGACGTATACCGACAGCAACAGTCCACAACGCCAATTCGGTCGCAAAGCCTTGACCTTTGCGACACCCGCCGGCTTCAATGACATGATCATAACTTGATCAACCATTTTTTCTGCTTCGACGATATCGACAACTCGTTTCTCAAGTTGCTGGTCGTGGCCGTAGTACTTCAATTCAATATTGACCCCGATCTTACCCTTGCACAGGCGTAATACACTCGACAGCGTCGGCGTACGCTCGTCGGAGAACTTTGGATCAACCCAACTACCAATATCGATATCTGCTAAGTCAGCCAACGTGGCGTCCCAGATTTTCAACGGATTACCAGCCAGTTTCATAAAATCACTGTCATGCGCAACAACCACTTGGCCATCGGCTGTCTCTTGAACATCTAACTCGATCCAATCCGCGCCGTCCGCAATCGCTTGTCGAAAAGCCGCCATGGTGTTCTCTGGGGCTGCTGCAGAAGCCCCTCTATGTGCCATGATTTGAACATCATCTTCTAGGCTCAAAGAACTCAGCGTCCAATACCCAACCAATGTAGCGGTCAATGCCAACACAACACCGCCGACGATCAGACGCCGGCGAGTCAACAAAATGCCACTTGTCTTCGGTTCCCCGCGTTTTCCTCCTTCAAAGCTGTCTAACGATAAATTGGCGTTCGGATTCAACTCTCGATACCCGTGAAAAATCAGCCCCGCCAGCAGGAGGGTCGCAAACAAATTGACGACCAAACTACCAGTCGCCAGCAGGAGGACAAGCAAGCCCACTCGGGCTGCCAAAACGATGATCGATCCGACACCTGATGGAATAAATAGCTGGCCAAGACCGCCGATCAAAATGGTGACGATCATATTTGATACGACCACAAAAGCCAACCAAACCGCCATCCAAAAAAGAACTCTTCGGCGCTTACCCTCAATCAAATCTCGACTTGCCCGTAATGCGTCACTGGCGCGAACCTGATCGAAAATCACCAACGGCAATGCAAGGAACCAACTGGAAAACATCCGAACCAAAATGCATGACAAACAGCCGAATAACACAACGCCGATCACAATAGCAATTTTAAATCCTGAAGGTCGCTCGTTCAGGTAGTAATTGATGTCGTATTGGGTAAGCAACGAAAGATACACGCCGCCCAAAATCAATAGGAACGGCAATATTGCCAATACCGTCCACCCGATCACACGCGATGCCACGGCGAACACGCCCGTTGCCCGCGTGTACGCAAAATGAACTGCCGACGTCGCACTCGTTTCCCCACCAGCGGATTTGACCGCCAAAATACATAGGAGCGACGCCAGCTCACATGCGACAATTGCCAACCACGTTGCCCCCATGAAAATACCGCAAAACCAGCCGAACGGACCAGAGAAGAATCTCACGATGTCCGCATCCGACAGCACACTTGCTCCGCCAAACGACAATAAGGATTGCCAAAACACGGCAAATAGTGGTGTAAGGACCGCAAACGCGAGCAGCTTAAACAGCAAGTCGGTTGCAACGAGACTGCGCCAAGAGCCAATCAGACTGGATATCGCGCTACGAATAGGCGTTGAAAACATCAAACACTTCCGTTTGAGTAAATTAAGTTAGGCGTTTGGAAATGCGCCGAAGTTTTGTCGCAACAAAAATCAACAAGCATCCGATCAGCAGAGTGACGATGGCGATCAACCAGGAAACAGCGATAATTCCCGTGTTGGGCCATAGAAGCAATATCAAGCCCGCAATCGCAAGCCCACCTCCGGCCATACAGACCAGATTACGTGATTCCGCATCAGATTCCTGGCTTCGACCTGAAAAGAACATTCCGATGCCTTGAATCAAGGCCCAAACACCCACCAAAACCAGAAACAATCGCATACTTTCACCCGTCAAAAACAGCAGGACAGCGCCGACAATCAACCCAGCAATCGCAATGACTGGTGCACCGCGACTGTCGCGAGCACGATAGGCTCCGATGACTCCGAGAAAACCGTCCAACAATAGATAGCCGCCCAACAACTTAACAAGTAACCCTACGGTTTGCTGTGGCCAAACGAAGGCAAGAGTGGCCAGCAAGAAGAGCATCACGCCTCGAATCATAAACCACCACCAAAGATCACCCAAAGTATCACTTACATGATCCTTGGCTCTTGCGACAATCTGCTTCAAATTTTCATTTTTTTCCGACATTGAATATTCCCATAGGACTTCGGATCTCGTTTTATTGATTCGCAACAACGAACGGCTGCCGTAGTTTAAAGCTTCCACTTTGCTCAAGCACGGAAAATCAGTAAATGTCAGCCAGAAATTTCGGATCAGTTGTTTGACCGCAGCCATGCCACCATTGGTCGCACAAATCACTCTTTGTTATTCGTCGACTTCCCAGACACAACTTTTTTGAAACGGAATGCAACGCCTTAACTTCACGTTCGACTTCTTTTTACGACTGAAAATAGAGCATCACACTCAGTGTCGCGACCTGCTTTCGCCACGCTATGTCAACGACAACCGTGTGCGAACCAACAGCGTTGGGTGCTCTTGCTTTCACCACGTGCCCCAATGTCAGACCGAAGCGTAACCAATGATGCCTGACCCTTCAACGATAAAACTCCATTTTCACCGGACTTCTCGATCTAAGACGCATCCCACAATGCAATGCTTTTCGCAAATAGCCCCTGCCAGTTGATCGCTTCCCGAAAATACTTCGAACTGGGTTCGATGTCTTCAAAGAAGAATGAGTGCGTGCCGCTTAACCTGGCTTTCACTCATTGCGACACAAACCCATCACTAAAAACAGAAGAACCTTCGTTCCGTTCCACGCGACGGATTGCAGGACACATGCTGGCCCCTTCGGTTGCAAAGTCCGGTACGAAATCCATCCTCTAACGAAGCCTAGCTTTGCAGTTCATGTCCAAAAAAGTTGCATTCTATTTGCAACACTTACTTTCCAGCCTTACCCATTGTGTTCAGTGGCACAGAAACCCAAAATCGAATCATCGTTTAAAATAACTACAGAAGAAAATACATGGCGTTCACATCCGAGACTTTCAAGTTTTTGAAACAACTCAAAAACAATAACAATCGTGATTGGTTTAACAAAAACAAGGACCGATACGAGGCCTTGGTTCGAGAACCCAGTCTTGAATTTATTGAATCAGCAGCAGCTCCCCTAAAAAAAATCAGTGAACATTTTGTAGCGATCCCCAAAAAAATGGGCGGCTCATTGATGCGGGTGTACCGCGACACTCGGTTCTCAAAAGACAAAACACCCTACAAAACAAATATTGGTATCCATTTTCGACATGAGTTCGGAAAGAACGTCCACGCCCCTGGATACTATCTTCATATCGCTCCAGGCGAAACTTTTCTGGGCCTCGGAATCTGGCACCCAGACTCTGATGCACTGAAGAAGATCCGAAGCTATATGCAAGAGGAACCGATTCGCTGGAAACGGGCGATCAATGCGAAAACCTTTAAAGACACCTTTGAATTGGCTGGTGCCAGTTTAAAGAAAGCCCCACTCGGAATCGAAAAAGACCATCCAATGATCGTTGATCTGAAACGAAAAGACTTTATTGGTGTAACCACGCTTGGTGAAGCTACGATACTGTCCAACGATTTGCTTAAAACAGTCTCAGAACATTTCAAAAAAGGAAACAACTTGATGCGGTTTTTGTGTGACGCACTGCGAGTACCGTTTTAGCCGGAATTCTGATCCCAAAAGAAATGCCAAAACAAACGGATAGAAAATCCGTCTCGCGTTTTGCAATTCCATTTTCGCGTATCAGCGTTAAACCAAATGCCAATTTAGACTTGGGCTGTTTTCTCAATTGTTTAGAGCTACTTCCGATCACCCCATATCAATCTCAAAGCCCTTTCGTTTTTCGCGACCCACCATCGACTGAGCTTGCTCATCGCCAACGACTCTTTCGGTTTTCGGATCCCATTTGATTTTCCGTCCAAGACGTGCAGCGATGCCTGCCAAGTGACAGGTTGAGAGCCCACGATGGTGACTGTGAATGTCTGAGACAGGTTCTTTGCGGTTGGCGACACAATTGAAGAAGTTGGTGAGGTGGTCCGTCAGAGCAGTGTTTTTGTAGACTCTTTCCAACGCACCATCGGGAAGCGGGCGCGAAGCCAAATCCTCAACCGGTTTCCCCGTCAGCCGTCCGCGATTAACGAAAATTCGACCTTTGGTTCCCTCAAACAAAATGCCATTTCCTGTGTCGTGCCGTATCGTCAATTCCATCCCATCGGCGTAAACCGCTTTGATGTTGAACTTGGTCGCAGTGTTATAACAATCATTTGTTGTTGGATTGCCATCCTTGAACTCAACCGGATGTTCAACCATTATCGGGTCAACAGAAACCGGGCCGGTGGTCGTCTTGTCCATTCCCCACGTCGCAATGTCGACATGATGTGCACCCCAGTCCGTCAGCTTGCCACCTGAGTACTCATACCACCACCGAAATTCATAGTGAGTCCGTGACCATGTCTTGACTTCGTTACGCGCACCCGGTTTGGAATGATAACCGGTCATCGCCGCAGGTCCGACCCACTGATTCCAATCGAAATGCTTTGGCGGTTCGGCAATCGGAAGTTTTGGGCTCGTCGGTCCTCCGCCAATTGCGCACTGGACCCTTTTCAAATCCCCCAGTCGGCCATTTTGAATCAGCGCAATTGCCGTCAACATCTTCTGATTGCTCCTCTGCTGCGTTCCAATTTGGACAACCCGACCTGTTTTTTTGCAAACATCGCTCATGATTTGCCCTTCCTCAATCGTGAGCGTCATTGGTTTTTCGCAATAAACATCTTTCCCTGAAAGCATAGCTTCGATTGCAACTTTCGCATGCCAGTGATCCGGTGTCACAATATGCACCACGTCGATATCGTCACGATCAATGATTGCCTTGTAATCGCCGTAACCATCGGGCTCAGCTTTATTCCAATCTTTCACCAACTTCTTGGCGCGATCAACGCGATTTGAATCAACGTCACAAACCGCCACGATATCCGAAAATTTTGGAAACTCCTTTCCCAATCCGTATGGGCCGTTCGCGATCGTCGCCCGTTGATCCCAACGACTTCCGGTCCCAACAACAGCAACTCGGGGCCGATCGTTCGCCGATCGGAATCCAAATGCTCGGCTCTCAAGGCCAGTAACAATTCCAAATCCGCCAACTGCAGATGCCTTTAGTAGTGTTCGGCGATTTGTCATTCTTGGTTCTCATTCGATGTTAAAGAAGCTGTCGTCCAACTGGAAATCATACCAAGCGTCGCCTCAGGATTCCAATGCATCGGCTGGGATAATTACCGTCCGCCTTTGCTCCGCCGAGTTTTGTTTCTCGAGGTCGACCCGCAATTTTCCGTTTGGAACAAGTTTGACCGCCGATTCAAAATCGGCGTCGGCTGTCGCGTCGTTCGCGTTCGACTCCGCCCTGTGAACGAGCCAAGCGTCGTTGAAACTGTTCCCCAACGCACCCGTTAGATTTCGCCGTCCTAAAAAACTGAGTACACAAAAACAGCTCCTGACGAAATTCTTAAAACCCCAGACCGGATACCATCAACCCAGACCGGATACCATCACCCGTTGAGCAACGATTCTCCGGTCATTTCCTTTGGCTTGTCCAATCCCAATAGCGCTAATGCGGTTGGAGCAATGTCTGCTAATCGTCCGTCGGCTTTTAATTTTGTTCCTTTATACTCAGGATCAACGACGATAAGAGGAACGTCATAAGTGGTATGCGCCGTATGGGGTCCACCTGATTTCGGATCAATCATCTGCTCACAGTTTCCGTGATCCGCGGTCACGATTAATGAGCCACCGGCCGAAAGCGTCGCCTCAACCACTTTTCCGACGCAGCGATCGACGAATTCTACCGCTTCAATTGCTGCTTTCAAATTACCGGTATGACCCACCATATCCCCATTCGCAAAATTCACGATTACCAAATCGTGGGCGCCCGTTCCAATTTCTTTGATGACAGAATCGGTAATGCCCTGGGCCGACATTTCCGGTTTTTGGTCATACGTCGAAACGTCACGCGGTGAATCAATCATTGATCGTGATTCCTTCGTGAACGGATCGTCAAAATAGTCATTGAAAAAGAAAGTCACATGGGGATACTTTTCCGTTTCCGCACATCGTAATTGCTTCAAACCGATTTCGCTGGCATACTCGCCGAGTATATCTCTCATGCGAGTTCTTTTTTCGAAAATCACATTGACCGGCAACCCGGTTTCGTACCCCGTCATGGTTGCGAAGTAAAGATTTTCAATCTTTTGCCCGCGGTCAAAACCGCCTCCGTCAATATTGGACCATGCTTCATCGTCGTAAACGAAAGCCTTAGTGATTTCTCTCGTCCGATCGCCGCGGTAGTTTAGAAAAACAACGGCATCGCCGTCTTTCACCAATGAAAGGTTTCCTTCTGCGTCAACGATCGAAACGGGTTCCACAAATTCGTCACCCTTGCGACTTGGTTCGGTCGGGTTGTCGTAATAATTCTGAATCGCTTCCGAAGCAGAATTCGCGGTTTTGGCGGTTCCCTTGGTCAGCATATTGTAAGCTGCTTCGACACGCTCCCAACGCAAATCACGGTCCATCGCATAAAATCGACCAACAACGCTTCCCACCACACCAATGCCGCATTCGTCCAGCTTCGATTGCACTTGTCCAACGAATTCAATTCCTCCAGACGGTGACGTATCTCGACCGTCGGTGATCGCCTGCACCACGAATTGATTTTTTGATAAACCATTTTGCTTTGCAAGTTCAACAAAAGCGTAGGCATGCTGAATGTCGCTGTGAACTCGACCGTCCGACATCAGACCCAAGAGGTGCAATTTTCCACCCGATGCTTTGACATGCGCGATCGCATCGAGAAGAACCTTATTTTGAAAGAATTCACCTTCCCGGATTGAACGAGTGATCCGCATGACCTCTTGATCAACGATCCGCCCCGCGCCGATGTTCTGGTGCCCAACTTCGCTGTTACCCATAACACCATCGGGAAGTCCAACGTCCTCGCCCGACGTATGAATCAGCACGTTGGGGTACTCGGCCATCAACGAATTGGCGACCGGTGTGTTCGCGAGATGAATGGCGTTAGCGTGATCCCATTCTTTATGAGGATTCTCACCCCATCCGTCACGAACGATTAATACAACTGGTTTTCGACGAAGTTCCGGCATAGATAATGTCGACAAGGGTGAATTTTGGTAAGTTCTTAAGTCGGTTGGTCGATGATTCGACGAATGCGATGTTTAATGCGACAGCAGACCACCGACTTTACGCAATAGAATTTGCCATATCGGCTGAAAAACGACAACAGGGCGAGGCACGCATTTCCTGTTTGCTGAATTCGTATTCGCGTTTCAGCCTCACCATACACGAATTCCAAAAATTTAAAGGTTGAACTCGGACTCTCACATGCTCAAGTATGATTATACGAATGCCCTTATCCCGGATTACGGAATTTCACAAACCGATATCGATGGAATCGCGACAAAATTAAATGACGCCCGCAGTGAAATCTTCAATGTAGATATTCCTCTTTTCGAAAATGAAGGTACCGTCCCAACCGAAAAACAACCGCTCGATACCGCCTTTATTGATCTGCCGGAAAAGTTGCTGAACGAATACGAATCGAAACGCAATGATTCCGAACTGGGAATGATTATCGAGTGTGCAGCCAACATTAGGTCCAATGTTGATCGAGCGGTCATCCTCGGTATCGGCGGTTCTTACATGGGGGCAAAAGCGCTGATGGAGAGTTGCTGCGAACCCTACTTTAACGAGCTCCCAAAATCGGAGCGTGGTGGCGTGCCACGTATCTATTTTGAAGGTAACAATGTCGACAACGACGCATCGCAAGGATTGCTGAAACTGCTACGCACAAAACAAGGTGAATCCGTTCAAGATAACGATTGGGCTATCGTGGTCATCAGCAAGAGCGGTGGTACAACAGAAACCGCGGTTGCACTCCGGCAGTTTCTCCGCGAGTTTGAAGCGACTGTCGGAAATGAAAAAATTGGCGATCTGGTTGTACCCGTAACAGGGGTTTCCGGAAAGCTTCATGAGCTTTCGACAGCGATCGGTTGCAAGCACCGATTCGCGGTGCCAGACGGAGTTGGAGGGCGGTTCTCGGTCACAAGTGCTGTAGGACTTTTACCGGCAGCGATTATGGGTTTGGATGTTGTTGCATTTTTAAAGGGCGCTGTTGAAATGACCCAGCACTTTAAGTCGGCTGATATCGGATCCAATTGCGTGATGGATTATGTCGCAGTCAATCATTTGATGGAAGAAAAAGGAGCCGACGTACGATTGTTGAGCGTCTGGGCCAAGTCCTTAGAATGCGTCGGGCTTTGGTACGATCAGCTCTTAGCAGAAAGCCTTGGAAAGGCCGAAAAGGGTGCATTGCCGCTTACAGTCGTAAACTCGAGAGATCTACATTCTCGTGCCCAACAGCACCAGGAGGGAAAACGGGACAAGCTGGTGAACAACTTGATCGTCGAAAACTGGAAAGCTGACCCGCTGGGCGTCGGTCAAAGTGAAAACGATCAGGATCGC
>CAJQQR010000195.1 GCA_905480545.1 uncultured Pirellulaceae bacterium | reverse complement strand
GCCGTCGATTGCGAGGCGTCGAAAACATATCTCCGGTAGTACGGATAGCCCGATGCGATTGGCTTCAGCCCGATCGATGGTTGAGTTTCCGATTGGAGCACGCGTTTTTCTTCAGACCATGGTTCAATGATGATTCTTAGTGGGCAATCTTTGACTTGGATCGACTTCTTGATCTCGCCCTGACTTTCGTCGCGATCATATCGAATTGTCGGCCAGTGGGTTTTATCCTCGCCGGGAATTTGGATTGGAAGCCTAACCTCCATCCATTTCCAGCTTGCAGGCATTGTATCGTGCACGCTGAGGCTTTTATCCGGTATTGAATATTCCAACCCCGCCAATCCTTCGAGATACAGTAGCAATTTGCCTGCGTTGAAGTTTGAGTACTGGTCGCCAAATAACTTGCCAGGCCGGGTAAAAGCCTCTGGGGCGATCGGCACGTTCCACTGGTCGCTGAAGTTGTAATGCGTTAAGTGACTGAGCGTCAGCCGCCATGCCGGATCACCAAGTCGTTGTCGAAACATACCATCGAGAGTGAAGTACGCAGTATCCGGTGTGTAGCCAAAGGATTGGTCGACATTCGATTTAAACTTTTGCATCGCCAAACGTGACATGGCAAGCGGGAAGAAGCCTCCGTCGCCATAAAACCCTTTTTTGCTATTTAATGCCCACGCCTTTGTCATCCTGGAAGCGTAGTCGCGAGGGAAATACTTCGAGCGCATGTGCCAGAAACCTGTCGTCATCAGCATCCCATTCGCCGGTCCGCCGAAGTAGTCTTTGTGGCCGTTCGTTTGCCAGCGTTGATCGAACCATGCCCGTATTTGCTTCGGATCGAGTGGCACCATTTGCCTCCAATGTCCAACATCCTCAACATGGCCGGTGACACGCGCCATGGCGATCAACACTTCAGCAACTTCAAAATGATTGGAAAAAAAAGGAGCAATGCGATCGTAAAAAACATCGCGGAAGTAACCCTCATAACATTCTCGTAAGAATTTGACATCGCCCGTATGTTGGTAGATTTGCCACGCGCCTAGAACATGCTCAGAAAGTTCATTGCCATACACACCCGAATGCCACGATACCCCTTTGTTATCGGATAGCGAGATCTCGCCATTGGGTAATTTTCGATAATGGCCATTACTGAAGAGGTGCTTCCAGGTCAGAACATTCCCATATGCATAGTGCGACTTGTTGCCCGTCCAGGCTCCTACTTTGATCTGAAATGTCGCGTCATATCGATGCATGCCAAGGAAGTTATTGACGGCCGTTTGCGTGTGAGGCTCCATCTCCCAGCCCCGCTGCACATCGATGTAATACATCAAATACAACGCCCAAAGGTAGTAATAGATGTCCTCAAATTTCTTATCCGAGCAGCGAAACCACGGAATCTCTTTGCCAAGTTGTCGATTTATTTCACGAGTCTTTGCGATCATGGCTGATCGTACGGCGACGCGGCTTTCTGCTATCGCTTTTGAGCTGCCGAGAATCGCCATCGCATCTTTCTTGGCCTTTTGAGCGTCATCGTTCATCGCCCAGACAACCGCGACTCCCTCGCTATTACAGGGCAATTCGAACTCATAACGCATTTCCCCATCATCACCTCTTTTAAATCGATGACTCTCAGCGATACTTTCAGACGCGGCAAGTACCGTACTCATTCCCTGATACATGATCGGTGCGACCTGATTCGATCCATCCGTTTCAGCACGGCACCGTGTCGTGCCGCCTTCAACAATGTGGATGGCATTAAATTCCGCGTCATATTTAATGGTGGCCGTGCTGGTCAGGCTGTGGCGTCCAAAAAAACTCTGACCATCGAAACGCAAAGTCACTGGCCTAGACGAGGTAATCACCGAACAGGCTGCATTATTCTCGGCAATGAACTTCTCCTCACGCAGCTTGACACCAGCAACTTCGTATTCGCAGATCATTCGATCCGGCCGCCAAAACATTTTGCGGGGGATCGGATGACGATGAATTTTCCCATCGACTATAACGCTGCCGTAGAGAACCCGAGTGTCTTTGTAAAACTCCCACCCCGAGAAATCGTTGCCCAGGCCGGTATTGTCATGATCGTTGCCGCTGCTTTCTGCCAGTCCGACACCGCGGCTTCGGAGATCGTGAAAAAACGGATGCGTCAGACCAAGTGTCTCGTTCTCCTTCACATCCCAACTTGCATGAAAACCGCCGACGTAATAGGTGACGTTACCGGCAAGAAATCCGTGTTTCCTTCCTTGAACCTCTTGTTGCAACCGCTGGCAATAGTCGACCAATGTCGGCGCGTCGGCAAATAAGACGTTGTGACTGAGCAGTAAAGACAACGCGGCAAATTGAAAAATCCGAAGTTCGATCATGTTTCTTATTTTACAAAGAGATACAAAGACAGCGCAGGAGTAAGTTTCAAATCCATTGAAAACAAACCACGAGCGGACTCGCGTTTCTAAAAACGCCCTGCCCCGTTTAATAAGACTTTACCATCCCTCGAAGCTTATCAAGAATTTCCTGATCAGCACCGTTTTTCTCAATCCAATCCTCAAACAATCTTCTAATTCCAGCATCGGGAAGTTGTTGCAGCAATTTGGTTACTTCTTGTTTCTCCACGTCTGAAAGCGATTTGTTCTTGCCTCCCAGATTATTCTTTTGCCATTCTTCTTCCTTTTTTCCATTCTTCGAAAATTTCTTATGATCTAAATCGGGTTTATTAAAGGCGGACTGATGGGGATAATCATCGCCGACGACTTGGCGTTTCCTCCCTTGGGATGGCGGAATGATCCATTCCGCTCCGTCGACGTTGTCAGGACCATCCACCCAGACTTTTAAAAGTTCCCGGAGATCATCCGACAAACTTCCCGGATCGTTGGGTGGCATGTGCTTGTTTGGATCCCAACCATTGTTCATAAAAAGCTTCAATGTGTTCTGCCCGACACGATGGCAGTCAAAGCAACTGTTGTCTTCTATGTGGATAGTACGCATGTCCCAGTTTTCACCACCAATGACGTAGTAGGGTGAATCATCGTCTAGAACAGGAACGACAGCATCGTTGGTTCCGGGAATCTTTGCCCCATTGATAAAAGTGTTGGTGATAAATGGGTCGGCTTGGTGGCACTCGACGCATTGAGTGTTTCCAGGTGGAACAAACGCTCGATCAAACTCCTTTGGATCATCAATCCAAGGCAGCGTCCCTCGCATACGAAGTGTTCGTTCGTCCAAGTTGACCCACGGATCAATACGATCACTACTCTCGAAAAAAGCCGTCGCTCCCGTCCTTCTGTTGTAGCCGATCATTTGCACAGAACCGATTACATCTTTGGGATCGTCGCTAGAGTTGCGACCGAAGGCCACCCAAACAACATCGGGTAACGGTTTTCCTTCGGCAGTTCTCCCTTCGTATCGCTGAATCACAGAACCAGAGACGGTCTCCTTTCCCAAACGGGTTGGGTTGTCGCACGAATGCCCGAGGTTCCCATACTTCTGCACTCCCGCTACGTAGATGGGAATTTCCACCGCTTTATCGAGATTGACTTTCGGTGGCACGCCCAATTCAGGCTCAACTAATCTGGCGTACTGGTAGGCACTTTTGGGAAATCCATTTCCTTGAATTCGCTTCGTCAGTTTTTCCTGCGTAAAAAAAGCAACACTAACATCCCGGGTTTCAACACCGCTGAAACCGCTTTTCACTGTTGTAAATAAATTTCCAAACGCAAGAGAACTACCGGTCAACACCAGGGCTAAAAGGAACGAAACTCTCATCTGCATTGACTCTATTTTGGGTTAGTGGACGAAAAACTCAAATTCGCCTTCGCCTTTCCGAAACAACTCTGAACCATTTAATTTGAAGAGGCCGAAAGGCGGAGGAACTTGGAGGTATTCTTTAACGCAAGATGGCAGAAACGCCTCGCAAGTTACCCCTTGCGAAAAACTTTTGTGAAAAGACCAAACAATGTTCTATTGCACAACTCAGGATTTAACCGTTTCCTGCTGACGATCATTTCTCCTCAATGCAATAAAGATGTTTATCACCACGGAGAAACAACTGTTTCCCGGCCGTTGCAGGAGAGGCGTCAAAGCGTTCGTTCAATTGGTTCGTCGACAATATCCTGAATTTTTCAGAACGTTCGAGCACGATAGTCTTGCCATTCCGACCAACGATATAGACACGTCCGCTTGCACCGACTGGCGAGGCATAAATATTCGAGAGTTGGCGGACCCGTTGGGGCCCAAACGCTACATCACCACTCTTGGAGTTATGACATGAAACAATGGGCTGGTTTCCCTGATTATAAAAAAGCAGGCCGTCGTAAAGGAGCGGCGATGGAATGTAGGGAGTACCTCGTTTCTTTTTCCATCGAATCTTATCACTATCCGTGATATCGCCAGTCTCGGTTAATGGAATCGACATTGCCGAATAGCCCTGGTAGCCGCTCATGCAAATCACGTAGTCGCCTTCCAGCACGGGGCAAGGAATCACATTGCCGGTCAAACCACCACACTGCCAAATCATCTCGCCGGATTCAAGGTCATAGCTTCGGACCAAACTGGACGCGGCCGTGATAATCTGCGTTGTTCCACCTCGTTTGACGACCAGTGGTGTTGCCCAAGCGGTTCGTTCATCACGATCTTTCTTCCAAATTGACTTGCCAGACATTGCGTCCAAGACTTCGATTGTGCTTTGGCCAGCATTGTCACGCAGCACAACAAGTTTTCCGTCGTGAAGAACTGGCGAACACCCTTCGCCAAGGCTCGATTCGACCTTAACCTTGCCGAGGTCCCGCTCCCAAATCTTTTTTCCATTCAAGTCAAAACAGAACAGTCCCGCCGATCCAAACCAGCAATAGAGATGTTTCCCATCGGTCACGGGGGAAGCCGAGGCATAGTCATTGTCGTTGTGCGTGCCTTCGTCCGGAATTCTGGAGGAAAC
Source organism: uncultured Pirellulaceae bacterium (assembly GCA_905480545.1). Taxonomy (GTDB): domain Bacteria; phylum Planctomycetota; class Planctomycetia; order Pirellulales; family Pirellulaceae; genus JABAAE01. Next base: position 29,008 of record CAJQQR010000195.1, on the reverse strand, counting down.
AACCCTGCTCCATAACTCTCGACCCGATTTTCGCTCCAAGCACAAAACAATGAATTCGTGTTTGGTATTAGGACGTTTGATATCGAAGAAATTGGTTTTGGGCTGGTCCTTTGGATCGGGGATCGACGAATCTTTTTCTCCCGTATTAAGCGTTGTCAGCAAAAAGATCCTGTCGCCCCAAATGATAGGCGTTGACGTACCCCGTCCTTCAATCGCCACCTTCCATTTGATGTTTTCTTTTTCGCTCCACGTAACAGGTGGATCGGCGGTTCGCGATACGCCGTTGGCATCCGGTCCTCGCCATTGATGCCATTGATTCGCCAGGTCGTCGCAATTTGCGAAACACGACATCAGCAAAACAGACACGATAGAAATAGTCAGTTGGTCAAGTCTCATAGAGGTGTACATTGGCGTGAAAATTGGATTTGAATTTCTGGTGATTCTTGAAGCCTAGATTTCGAGGGTTCCTGTACTTGTCCCGAATTTTTCTGCCTCGACTCCGACGTTGTTTAAAAGATTGACGAACAAGTTACATAAAGGAACGTTGTCCGTTTTGCTCTGTGCCACATACTTTCCGTGTTCGTAGCCTCCCCCAGCAAGAAGGACTGGAAGGTTTGTAGGATCGTGTGCGTTGGCGTTCCCCAAATTACTTCCAAACAAAACGGAAGTATTCTTCAGCAAACTACGGCCTGCCTCCAAAGGTTGTGACATTCTCGACAAAAACTGTGCGAAACATTCCAGCAGTTGCCTTTCGATAATTTTGAGCTGCGTAATCTTTTCGGGATCTTGCCCATGATGGGACAGGTTATGGTGTTCGGCATTGACGCCCTTGATCTTCGGAACGACCCCGTGATCCTGAATCACCAGCGTGATGATCCGTGAGGAATCGGTTTGCAAAATCAGCGGCATCAAATTGAAAAGGGATTTCGTACGCCCAATCAAGTCTCTTGGGTCGGCAATATCTTTCGGTTGCGCAATCTTGACCTTTGGTTTTGGCCGATCAAGCCACGCTTCAGACTCAATCAACTCCGATTCGGCTTTTCGTATCGCATCAAAGTATTCATCCAACTGCCGATGATCATTCCGACTGGTCCTTCGCTTGAGCGATTGAGCCTGATCCCGGACAAAATCTAAAATGCTTCGTCCCTCGGCAAGCCCTTGTCGGTTGCGATTGATTTGGGTCGGACTACCATCGAAGAATAGTCTTTCAAATACTTTTGACGGTTTATGTTCCGCCGACAACATGACTCCGTTACTGTCGTACGACTGACTTTTTTGCAAATTCGTGCTCAATGCAATGGAACGGAACCGTGTGACTTGCCCTAGTTTTGAAGCAGCATATTGATCGACAGAGATTGAGTTCTTAAAACCGGCAAGCCCTGGATTACGGGCCGCCGTAAGCCATGTCATCTCCGTGTCATGCGGCTGTTTTCCATTTTGATCTGGGTGTGACAAGCCAGAAATCAATGTGAACTTTTCGCGGTGATCCTTCAGCAAACTCAGATACTCTGTCGACTTGTAGTTGCGTCCAGTTTTTTCAGGGTACAACGCTGGCGAATAAAGCCCCAATGTATTGCAAATTAATACCATCCGCTTCGCAGTCGGAATCTCTGTTCCGCCAATCGCAGAACTCATTGACTCCAAAAGCGGAAGTGCAATGGCGACTCCTGATGCCTTAAGTGCAGCACGGCGTGAGAAAGGTTGATGCATTATCGATTCCTAAAAAGTCGGCTTGAGACAACGTGCTGAATAAGACTTCGAAGCGGAAATCCATCACCTCGCGTTTCATTTAATATCCTCTCAATTTCATCGCGGTCTGCGAACTCAATTTCACCACCAGTGGAGAACTCGATGAATTTGGAAACAACATTTCGAGCCACCTGTTCGGTTGATTTACCCAGTTGCTTCTTAAATTCACGAATGTCGCGAAATTCATGACCGTCAGCAGTTTTACCAGACGTATCAACGGATCTTCCCAACGCGTAATCTTTGTGCAAGAACCTCAGACCAACGTTGATTTCACGCTTGACCCCCTTACTATTGCGATACCGAGTGCGAAAACTACCAACCGGATCAAAACACTCCATGGCGAACCCGGGTGGGTCAATCAGAGAATGACAAGAAGAGCATGCCTCGACCGACTGATGCTTTTGTAGAGTCTCGCGAATCGTCGTCGCGCCTCGCGTATCAGGCTCAATCGAGCCAACGTTTGGCGGAGGGGGATTGGGTGGGAGCCCCAAAAGATTGCTTAGAACGTAATTGCCTCGTTTAACCGGCGATGTTACGGTTCCGTTCGCTGTGATTTTTGCTACCGACGCATGGGTCAAGATCCCACCGCGTACGCTATCCGAATTTAGCATCACTCGTCGCATCTCTTCGCCAACAACTCCTTTGATGCCGTAATGTTCCGCCAATCGACGATTGAGAAACGTAAAATCAGAATCGATAAGCTGATCAACGCTCAAGTCTTCACGAATCATATACGCAAAGAATTCACGTGTTTCAGCCAACATCGCTCGCCGTAAGACATCGTCGTATTCCGGATATAAATAGGCATCAGGCGTCGTTACATCGATCCGGTCAAGTTCAAGCCATTGCCCCAAAAACTCATTGACAAAACGGTTGCTTTTGGGATCGAGCAACATGCGATCCACTTGTGCCGCCAACAATTTGGGATCAGACAAACGGCTTTCGGCCGCTAATTGCGTCAAATCCTTATCTGGAAGGCTTCGCCATAAAAAATATGACAGCCGCCGGGCGATTGCATGATCACCCAGCACTCCAGCCGCCCCCGATTGAAAAAGCAACTCAGGAGAAACCAGAATCGCTCGCAAAGGAATCCGCACCGACGCAACAAAGCCCAAGCCTTTCTCAAGGCCTGGCTTGGCCAGTGCCACCAAATCGTCGATTTCTTTTTCTGTTACTTTCCGACCCAAAGCTTGGCAAGCAAACTGTTCCACAATGACTCGAATTTGCTTGATCGGCGACTGCGTAAGCTGAGGCGTGTAACTCTGGCTGCCCCGTTTCCTACGTGGAATTAATTCCCATTTGACACCGTGGAAAAGATCTTGCGTCCTCTTCGGAGGCCAACTCGATTCCAAAGGTCCCTCAATCGAAACATGGCGAATTTTCACCCCTTCGCCTTTGTATTTGCTCGCTGGCTGCGAGTTATAGATTACTTTTCCATCAAGAGCAGGATCCAACTCATCCGCACTGACATAAAAACAATCGTCCGGGCGCAGAAAAATCGTCGTGGAAACATCCCTGTAACCATCTCCCGCCAAATCCCAAGCCGCGAACAACTCGCTTTCGCCTTGCCGGTCATTTTGCCGCTTGAGGCTCAGTGTGATTGACGACCTCGCCTGATGCGCGGCCGCCTTGACTCTGATGCGATACAAACCTGCCAATGGAGGGCGAAACCCGTTTGCATCCGATCGAAAAACATAATTTTCGCCACGAAAGGTCACAACGTCCTGATCTGTTTTAAAAACCGTTCCTCCTCCGCGTCGCACGGGACGATCAACCCACATTTGAATATAAGGAGACTTGAAATAATTCAATTCCTTTCTTCCAACAAAAGGCTTTTTCCCCAACTGAATTGCCTCATCCAAAGCATGTTCTGCTGCGTTCAAAAATCCGCGAATGTGAATACCGGACATTTCCTGCTTCGCCGCAACAACATCAAATGATTCAGACTGATTTTCCGGGGGTAGGTATTTGGCCAACGGGCCCGCTATCCCCATCAGATCATGGAGCGTGTGTTCATATTCACTTCGTGATAATCTGCGGGACGGCACACGCCCAACTCTGTTCTGCGATCGCAGATTAACGCGTTTTAATTCACTTCCAAGAGCCGAAAGTACGTTTGCGCGAGCATCGTTGCTGGGCTGAATTGCTTGCTGAGGCGGCATGTCACCGCTTTTGATACGGTCAAAAACATGAACCCATTTGCGGAAAACATCAGCGTTCGAAAGGTTCCTATCGAGTACGGAAAAATCAAGGCGGGTTTCGGTACTCGAATCATGACAGTCAATACATAATTCCTGAACAAAGGACTGGATATGTTTTTCGAACTCATCCGAATAAGAAACTACCGGCGAGAGAATCACAAACGCCAGCACGAACGCCCAACTCACATATCGAATTATCTGCGACTTTTGAATTAGCCTTGGCCGCGTTTGATTCACTCTTTTGTTCCCCCATCCAGGGATTGAAGGTACGCTGCCAAATCCAGAACCTCGGCGGATTTAAATGTATCCAATAAACCACTTGGCATGCTGGAAAGCTCGGCGATCTTTCGCTTTTCGATCGACGACTTCTTGATCGTATCGACTTTGTCTGGCTTAAGCAGGTTGGTAAGCATTCGAAGTTGATCGTCGGTTTCTTCGATGACTAGTCCGGTAACCATTCGGCCATCGTCAACTTCGATCATCTGTGTTTGAAATTCTTTGTGAATCTCTGCCGAAGGCTTCACCATTTGATTCAGCAACTTCCGACCCTTGAAACGCTTACCAATGTCGGTCAAATCCGGTCCATACTTGGCACCCGCTCCATGAATCGAATGGCATCGATTACAACCCGCTTGCTCGTAGACCAATTTGCCATTTTTTATGGAGCGACCGTCGAAATTGTTTGCCGCCAATCCAAAATTATGATGTTGCCATTTTTTAACGAATCGCCGTTTCGGCATCATTTCACTCTTGTTGTTGGCTACATAATCAAGAATTTTGACGAACATTTTCCCGTCGCGATTCCGCTTTGGATTTTGACGGCAAAACTGACCCCACAGTTGCCCGACTTGACCGCGAATATTTTCAGGCAAAGTTTCCATAACAGAATCAACATAATCCTGATGTTTCCTCGGAACATAGTCCGATGGCAATTCCTGCTTATCAATCCGAGCGAACAAATCTGCGTTCTTGGGTTGTGCTTTGGGAGCGGTCGCCAAGTTGCCAACCGAATGCTTTCCACTGTATTTTTTGGGAACCAATTTGACGCCGCCAGATTCTGGCAAACTGTTCGGTAAAGAAATTTTAATCACCGCACCAACGCCACGCTCCATATGCCTCGCCGGGCCTGAGGTACTGGTCCAAACGTTACCTTCGTCATCGAATTCGATTTCGCGAGTGTAGGAGACGCGAGTCGGCAGTCGGAATTCGACAAACATTTCCGTCTTGGGGTCAAACCGATTGATGGTGTCGTTACCCGTCCCACAAATCCACACGATCCCTTTCTTGTCAACATTCAGTGCATAGGGAATTTGATTTTCAGCATCGGGTAATTCGTAAACTGTCCATTCTTCATCCTTTGGATTAAATTTTGCAAATACGCCAGAGCCGAAACCGGGAACCCATACCATTCCGTCTGGCGCGACATGCAAACGCCGGGGACCACGAAATGGCGGATTCCATTCTTTGATGTTGCCGTCCTCCGCCTTTGGATCAATTCGGCCAATACGATTTCCGTTTAACTTGGAATACCATATCGCGCCATCAACGGGAGAGAAGTCCAAACCATAGGGCGTAATCCCCCGCGACTCACCTCGCCCAGCACCGGCAGCCTGGCCGGCCTTCAGAAGCTTAAACTCTTTCACCTCGTGCGTTTCGGGATGGATATAAAAACAAGAATTTGACCCCGCGTCGGTATACCAGATCAAACCTTCAGGATCATTTGGGTTGATACGTAAAGTATGCGGATAATTACCACGCTTTTTCGGTGCTTCACCACTACTGTATGTTTCAAATTGTTTCGTTTCGATGTCAAACCGAACCATTTGTCCAGTCGCACACATCGTTGTCCAAAGGCTTCCATCGTTGGCCGTTTCAATTGAGTGAGGCCCGTAAGTTCGCGGTGGATACTGATAGGTGGTTTGCGTCCCTGTTGTTGGGTCCAATGCGATCATTCGATGCTTGCTGATGTTTACCGCGTAAACTTTTCCATCCCTTCCGATTTCCAGATCATGGAACGATCCCTGAAGAGGCTTGTCCATCTCCCACATCGTGATGGTTGCCGCGGCAGCGGCTCCGGTCGGGGCTGGCGGCGGGACAAACGTTGGCCATTTCTCGACCGCATCGTCTTTGTAGGTATTCATCAACCGATCGATGATCGTTTCCTGGGTATGGGGATAAAGTCCTCCAAACCCATCCATCCGCCGCAACATTGTCTCCCAATCGACCGGTTGCTCCGGCGTTCGAAAACCGACCGTTCCAAGCTGATGGCAATAGGAACACATCATTTTAAAATTAAGCTTGTCTCGTGGGTTATCGAAAGCAAGCATGCTGAAAGCACTGTTCGCAGGCCGCTGCACCTCCAGTTCATCTCCTACTGCCGGCCGCGTTTTAATGACTAGGTCTCTGGTTCCGACCGCGACGCGACTTTCCCATCCATCGGCAAACCCCATCATCCGGGTTCGGATATTGTGATCAACGTCACGCAAACCGGAGACCGAAAACGATCCATCTTTTTGCGAGAAGACAGAAATCCATTTCCGATGTTCATCGTCAATGGCCGAAACCATGACACCTTCAATTCCTTTCCCCGCCGAATCGACAACTCGTCCCTCAATTTCATGAACAATCGGTTCGCAACCACTTACCACTTGCCCTCCGAGGAAACAAACGGCGCAGCTGATCAAAAGCAAAATCATCTTATGCGTGTGGGCGATTGGATCGCAGCAAAATCTCTCGCATTGGGGACATGGCAGGTTTCGGTTCATTGCTTTTCTTCAGAGGTGTCCAGAACGGTTGACTTAGTGATTTGATTTCGAAATTCGCCATCGGAAATATCGGTTAGCGTTTTCAACAATTCATGCAAGTTGTTGATGTCTTTTTTATCGAGAAGAAGGTTGCTGTGGATTTTGTTATCAAGCACTTTGTTCAACCGCTCAATGGAAAATGAACGGTTGCGCAGGGACGGTGAAAGATCGTCCGATGCGTTGTGACCAAAAGCGGGTAATCGGTGACAACTAAAACACCGCCCGGAATGGAATTGCTTTCCGCTTTCAAGCGCGACTTTAAACCCGTCGTAAGCACGACGATCCATCGCTGGCGGAAGCTTTACGAGAACCCTGCCCTCCTGATTGGCCAATCGACCTAAAATTCGTCCTGCAAGATCTTCTTGCGATTCATCGGGTTCGGGTTTAATCGAAATCCGATTCACGTAAACAAAGGCGTCAAAAGGGGACCGACTCTTGGATTGAAGCCGATGAACATTGGGGCTCTCACCCTGTCTTGATGCACCCCAGTCGGGCGCTTCTTTTAAAACGTCGGCATTCACCTTGAGAACCGATTGTTTTAATCGTTCGGCTACGGCTGGAAACTGTTTCGCGATATCATTTTTTTGCCCAGGGTCTACGGACAAGTCAAAAAGCTGGAATCGTGAGATCCCTCCCGAACCGGATTTAACAAACGGAATCCATGCTTCCTGAAATGTATTCAAAACCACAAATTTGCCACGCAATCGGTTCCACTCGGGCGTCTTGATCGGACTGTTGTAGCATTGATCCCAGAGTTCGCTTGGCGTCAATTTCCGATCCAGTTCCCGTTCAAGAATAACGCGCATATCATTCATCACCATTTTGATCGCGGCCTGATCCTTGGGATACTCGCTGCTTCGCCACCCAACAAGGGAATACTTTCCATCGCGGACTGCAACAGCCGGTTGGCTCAACGGTGAGTGCCAAGTCAAAGGTTTGCTGCGTTTAAAATCTGAACGATCGCCGGTTAACAGTGGTGACAAGTCCGCGCCGTCCAGTTGAACGTCCTTCGGTTTTTCAACACCAACCAACCCACAAATCGTTGGCAAGATGTCGATCGCACCAGCCGGCGTTGGATCTACCAGCCCACCTTTGATCCCTCTTGGCCAATAAACAATTCCAGGTGTGCGAATCCCGCCCTCTAAGAGAGAGCCTTTTTTACCACGCAGCTCACCATTGCGATCTTGACGATAACTGCCGTGATCCGACATGTAGATGATGATGGTGTTCTCAAGCGCACCTAACTGCTTAAGCTTTTTCAGCAATCGAGAGATCGCTCGATCGGTATTGTCAACGGTGCCTGAATAGATCGCTGCCTGATCATTTAATTCACCATACTGCGAGACAATTTCATCCGGCGCCGCAAGGGGTGCATGCGGTTCGTGAAACCAAATGTTAAGAAAGAAGGGCGTCTTTCCGTCGCGTTTTTCCTCCAGCCAAGTCACTGCTTCGTCAACCACAATCTGACACGCATAGCCCTTCATCGCGCCGACTCGTTTCCGGTTTCGCCAGAAGTTGACAGGGTCGCGATGAGACGGAGCGGCATTGAGATCCGTTGCAAACCAAAAGTCGAAACCATGCTCGTCGAGCCACGGTTTGGCTCGCCTTCTAAATGGGGTTCCAAGATGCCATTTGCCAAGGTGCACCGTGTCGTAGTTATTTTCCTTCAAAATTTCGGCCAGCGTCACTTCCTGCTTGCGAAGATGCATGTCGTGCAGATGATCCTGAATCACCGTATAAACGCCAGTTCTCAAGTGGTGCCGTCCGGTCAACAGTGTGGCTCGGGCAGTCGAACAGACTGGTGCACCAGAATAAAAATTCGTGAATCGAACTCCGTTGGCAGCAAGGCTATCTAAAGCAGGTGTCTTTACCGGGCCGCCATAACAACCAATGTCCTTTGAGCCGAGGTCGTCGGCCAATAAAATGACGACATTTGGAAGCGAAGAATTTTCGCTTGACGCCCACAGGATGGACGCCCGAAAGATGGACACCTGAAAGATGGACGCCTGTACCAGCAATGCCAATACAAACATGGTAATTGAGTTTTTCAATCCTGACACAATACTGATGAGTCTCCAAAATTCTCGACAGATCAATCGCTCGCGTCATTGACCTAAACGTCATGCACACGAGATGAATTCAAATCAATCGCTCTGATCGCCATGTCCATTTTAAAATGCGATCACTTGCCCAAATCGCTGCTTGCCCAAATCGCTGCTTGAAAGTCAGGCTCGGATAAAACAGGCTCAAACCAAGAATTATCGCTGGAAAGTCGCGCGATCGCAATTCGCATGAAAGCCCATCACGAACGGGGACCTACTTCGTAGGCATTGCTATATCCACAGCAGCATTTATAACCTGCCAAAATAATTCATTTTTTCGGCAAGAGTTGTCCAGCACCACCTTTTGAAAGATCTCTTCGGTTTAGTTTTCAAGCTTTCGATCGCATGCTCCGCATGGATAAATGCAGAAGTAGTTAAGCTATTGGTCATGCATGTTTTGAGGGAAAATCGTGATGCAATTTGCATGCTGCAAACGTCCGAGATGCAGTTCTCAATAAAGAGACACACATCGAAAACAAGACACAACCCAAGTGTGGTTGCCCGGCCTGATTCCAAATCCATCAGATGGAAACTTGGAATCAATCGTAGTAGCGTACGATTGATTCAAGGGTCCGAAAAAACTGCGTCAAACGCAAATTACAATTCACGATCGGTAGCTTACCCGCGTTTCTTACCTTGTGACAGCAACGTAGCAAATGGAGAGCTGGTCATTTCCCCAGAAAAAACGATACTCATAGAAAACCCAAACCCAAACCTCCCAACACCCAAATGAAATTACAACTTATTACATATCTTGTAACGTGGCTTACGCCGTGCATCGTTCTTGCTCAATCTTTGGAACTTCCACGAAGCACTCCAGAATCTCAGGGGGTAGCCTCGGCCAAAATCCTCGACTTCATCAAAACAGCAGACCGCGATGTGAAATCAATGCACAGCGTGATGATTATGCGTCATGGACACGTCGTTGCAGAAGCGTGGTGGGCGCCCGAATCGGCAAAGAAACCCCATATACTCTGGTCGTTAAGTAAAAGCTTTACTTCGACGGCAGTCGGACTGGCGGTTGCAGAGGGAAAGTTGAGCATTGACGATCCCGTTTTAAAATTCTTTCCGGGTGACGCGCCGGCAAAACCATCTGCGAACTTAAAGGCAATGCGGATACGCGATTTACTGACGATGAACACGGGCCATCAGGATGAACTTGAATGGCGAGAAAAAAAGCATTGGGCAAAAGCGTTCCTCGCTCATCCTGTTCCGCACAAACCTGGAACCCATTTCCGGTACAACACGCCCGCGACCTACATGCTATCGGCGATCGTACAAAAAGTGACTGGAGTCACGGTTTTGGATTACCTCAAACCTCGCTTGTTCAAACCGCTGGGAATCGCCGATCCAAAATGGGAAACCAGTCCCCAAGGAATTTCGATTGGTGGGTATGGCCTATACTTGCGAACAGAAGACATTGCCAAACTAGGCCAACTTTACTTGCAAAAAGGCAGGTGGAACGAAAAGCAAATCCTTCCAGAATCCTGGGTTGAACAAGCGACCTCCAAACAGGTCTCCAACGGCAGCGATCCGACAAAAGATTGGGACCAAGGCTACGGCTTTCAGTTTTGGCGATGTCGTCATAACGCCTATCGCGGAGACGGCAAGGACGGACAGTTTTGTATTGTTTTACCGGAGCAAGATGCTGTGGTCGCAATCACGGCAAAAACCGGAAATATGCAGGCGCAGCTAAACATCGTGTGGGACAAGCTTTTACCAGCTTTTGGCGAAACGAAAATGGCTGAAAATCCGATTGAGCGAGGCAAACTAATACAAGCCATTGGTCAATTAAAGGCATCCCGGTAGAAGCACCAATTTGACTCAACGTCCCCGCACTTCCCAACGTCGTTCAACAAGGAAATCCTCCATGCTCAAGCCGAATGCAATTCTATTATCAATCGTGTTAACCATCGCTTTTTCCCCGTTGGCTCGGGCGCAATCAATCGTTCGCCCTGACGTCGTATACGGACATAAGTATGGACTTGCCTTGACGTACGACGTCTTTGCCCCAGAAGAAAAAGCAAATGGCGCGGCGGTCTTGTTCATCGTCAGCGGCGGATGGTATTCACGTTGGTCACCGCCAAAACAAATGCAACAGTTGGCCAAACCGCTAACGGACAAAGGCTTCACTGTTTTTGCAGTTCGCCATGGAAGCAGTCCAAAATTTTCAATCCCGGAAGCTGTTTCTGATGTCCGCCGCAGCGTCCGACACATCCGCCTCAACGCAAAAAAACTCAAGATAGATCCCAATCGAATCGGAGTTTTTGGAATGAGCGCTGGCGGGCATCTTTCCTTGATGCTGGGCACGGCATCCGACAAAGGGAATCCTGATGCAAGTGACCCCGTTGATCGTGTCAGTGATCGAGTCAATGCCGTTGTTGCCTACGTCGCCCCGACCGATTTGCGGATTATGGTTAGCGAAAATCCTGATCGCCTTGCAGCTTACAAAAACTTTCCAGCTCTGACACTGGACATCAAAAGCGCAGAAACAGCATCGCCGCTGGTCCATGTTACATCTGATGATGCGGCGACCCTGTTGCTCGCAGGGGACAAAGACGAACTGGTTCCGATTTCTCACAGTCGTAACATCCAAGCAGCGTTCCAAAAAGCGAAGGTCAAGAGCCAGCTGATTGAATTTGCCGGTGCCGGACACGGATTTCAAGGTGACGACGCGAAAAAAGCGACCGAATCGATGGTGGCATGGTTTGAAACGCACCTTTCGGCAAAATCGAAACAATAGACGCGAAGATCGAGAGCGTCCATCGAGAGCTTCATTTGACATGTGCGGCAAAACGAGATGGTTTTGGCGGCAATGAGAAGGAAGCGAACTCAAACTTTTTTATCGTTGGCCGGCGACACGATTGGTGAATATGAAAACGGGTGAAGTATTGCCAATTGGCGGCTTTTTCAATGCATGTCCGGCAGATTCCCCAAGGCACAACCCAGCCACTGCCCAGCGATGAACAGATTTGGAATCGCGCGAAAATTGGGTTATAGTTCTGATTGCTTCAGGATCAAACGATTCCACCAATCGCCACAGATTCGCATCTCCCACCAATCAACAGCACTTCGACATCGCATATGTTGAGTTCTTTCCATTCAGACGACCTCTCATCGAGTGGCTCAAACACTATCTTGATAAAACCGACCCGTCTCATCCCGATGCTCGCGATATCATTCTTGGTCATGAGTCTGATCCAATTGAAGGTCACCAATGCACAAGAGGCAAAAAATGCGGAAGAAGAACGCTTTTTCACAGAAAACATTCTTCCAATTTTAGAGACCCATTGCCTGGAGTGTCATTCGCATGAAAGCGGCATGGAGGGCGGTTTGACACTGGATTCTCGAAGTGGCTGGACCACTGGGGGAGAACATGGTCCAGCCATTTCCGTTGGTAAACCCGATGAGAGCCTGCTAATTAAGGCAGTCCGTCATCAGGTTAAGAATCTGCAAATGCCTCCGGAGGAAAAACTCTCCGATGCCAAAATCAAACTGCTTGTCGATTGGGTAAAGCAAGGAGCGGTTGATCCCAGAACCGCCAATTCGGCAAAGAAAAAGTTCGATGGCTCCCCTCTCAATTGGTGGTCCCTGCAACCGCTGAAACGCCCCGATATCCCGATCAATGTTCGAACGAACAACTCGAAAGAGCATACGAAACCCGATCCGATCGATGCATTTGTCCGACGAAAATTGGCAGAAAAAAACCTGTCGTTATCACCACCCGCCGATCGCCGCACTTTGATCCGACGATTGTATTTTGACCTGCACGGACTTCCGCCAACTCCGGAAATCGTTTCGACTTTTATCGCCGATAAGAGCCCCGATGCGTACGAAAAATTGGTTGATCGCTTGCTCGATTCGCCACGCTATGGTGAACGTTGGGCTCGCCATTGGTTAGATACAGTTCATTTTGCCGACTCGCACGGGTGTGAGCATGATGTTTTTCGCGGGAACGCATGGCCATATCGTGATTATGTGATCGACAGCTTCAATCGTGACACACCCTGGCCGCGTTTCATTCGCGAGCAATTGGCAGCGGATCATTTTTTTCCGAACCAGAAAAACTTGACTCCCGCGCTCGGGTTTATTGCAGCGGGCCCATTGGAATTGAGTCGAGCATCGACGGCGCCAATCACGTTTGACTATCTCGATCGGGATGACATGGTTGCACAAACCATGGCAGCATTCGCAAGCACGACTGCCAATTGTGCGCGGTGTCACGACCATAAATTTGATCCTGTCACCCAGGAAGATTACTACTCGCTGCAAGCTGTGTTTGCCGGAATCGGAAAAGGCGATGTGCTTTACGATGCGGACGCAGTCATCGCCAAACAACGTCAAGATTGGCAGTCGCTTTTGGAATACTCCAAAAGCTCCGAAATTGAGCATAGAAAAAAGTTGCTCGCTGATGAGTATGTCACCATCGTTAAAAAATGGGAGAAAAAGTTTGGCAACAAACCGTTGGCATGGGAAACCCTCGCACCATCAGGCTTTACTTCATCAAGCGGTTCAACATTGAAACAACTGGCAGACGACTCCCTTCTCGCATCCGGCACTCGCCCGGAAAAAGACACCTATACGATCACTGCTTCATCGTCGCTAAAACGTCTAACCGCCATTCGACTCGACGTGCTCGCTGACGCCAGTTTGCCGCTGAATGGTCCGGGCCGGCAAGATAACGGCAATTTGCATCTCACTGAATTCGAGGTGAGTTTGCATAACCCAGAAAATGCGAAGGCCGAACCGATACGATTGAAAATCCGAAAGGCGACTGCGGATTGGGATCAACAAGGCTGGACGATTGCTCACGCAATAGATGGAAATATAAAAACGGCGTGGGGAATTTATCCCAAAGTGGGCGAGTCTCACTTCGCTGTTTTTGAATTAGAAAAACCGCAGCCCCTCAGTCCTTCCGATCAGATTGTCATTGTGTTGAAGCAACTGCATGGAGGCGGGCACCTGATTGGTCGGACGAAACTGTCAGTAACTGATGCTGATGAAGCAATTGCATCCATTGAAGTCTTGCCCGCACCGGTGATCGCCGCGCTAAAAATCCAACACGATCAACGCTCGGAAGCTCAGCAAGCTGCCATTGCCGCGCATGCGATACAGATTCATGCGCAAAAGAAGCTTGCAGTTTTACCTCCACAATCTGCGGTGTATGCCGTTTCGAACAGTTACTCTCACGGAAACAAACTCGCCAATCCGATGACTCCGAAAGTTGTCAACGTTTTGCATCGCGGTGACATTCACAAGCCTGGCAAAGTTGCCAATGCCGGAGCGCTCTCTGTTCTCACAGAATTGGCTGATCAATTTGAGCTAGAAAATCCTAGTGACGAATCAGCTCGACGGGCCGGTTTAGCTGATTGGCTGGCTGCTTCGGAAAACCCTCTTACTTGGCGCAGCGTGGTGAATCGCGTCTGGGCCTATCACTTTGGACAAGGCTTATGTGACACGCTGAACGACTTTGGGCGAATGGGAGGAGAACCTTCGCATCCTGAATTGCTCGACTGGCTTGCCGTCTGGTTTCGCGACGATGCAAAAGGATCATTAAAAAAAATCCATCGTTTAATTTTGTTATCTGCGACTTATCAACAGGCGTCAGGATCACCATCCAATTCGTCCCCTGACAAAACCAAAGTGCCTCAGTCTATTGACGCCGAGAATCGATTGCTCTGGCGAATGAATCGCAACAAAATGGACGCCGAGTCATTTCGCGACGCTGTTCTTCAGCTTTCAGGACGAATCGACCTCACGATGGGCGGCCCGGGCATCCAACAATTTACTCAAACCAAGGGCCCACAGGCGACTCCGAAACTGGACTACGATGCATTCGACTGGAACGACTCAAAAGCAGCTCGGCGAAGCATTTATCGTGTTGTTTGGCGGGGCATCGCAGATCCGTTTATGGAATCGCTTGATTTTCCGGACCTCGGATTGTTATCGCCAAAACGGGGTTCGTCCGGTTCTGCACTGCAGGCATTGATGCTTTTTAACAACGACTTCGTGTTGCACCACAGTGAGGTCTTGGCAAAAAACATTGAAACAAACCATCAGTTGATCGACGAACAAATCGCCATAGCATGTCGCTGGATCTTTTTACGTGAACCAGCCTCCGCGGAGCAGCAAATGCTGGTCGCTTACGCAAAAAAACATGGTCTTGCCGCAACGTGCAGAGTCCTTCTCAATAGCAACGAATTTGTATTTGTGGATTAAGAATGACGAATATCAACTCACGACGACAATTACTATGGAACATCGGCGGCGGACTTGGCGGACTGGCCGTTGCACAGTTGCTCGAACGTGAAGCGTTGTCCCTCGAAAACAAATCTCCTAATCCGGCATTCAATGGCGGTTTGCATCATCCAGCCAAAGTGAAACGCGTCATCCAACTGTTCATGACCGGCGGCGCAAGTCCCATGGACACGTTCGACTACAAACCGATGCTGGAAAAACTTCATGGCCAGAAACTTGGTCCAGCTGAAAAGCCCGAAGGCTTCACCGCGCCGGCAGGAGCGATGCTAAAGAGCCCCTTTAAATTTAAACAACATGGTGAGAGTGGTCGGTGGGTGAGCAGTGTTTTTCCGCATCAAGCCAAGGAAGTCGACAACATGGCTTTCCTTATGGCGATGGCGTCGAAAACAAATGTGCACGGTCCGGCAACCTACATGATGAACTCCGGTTTTCTGCTTCCAGGCTTTCCCAGTATGGGAGCCTGGATTTCTTACGGTTTGGGAAACCTGAGTGATGAACTGCCGACGTTTGTCGTTTTGCCTGACGCGAAAGGCCTGCCTTACAATCAGAAGGGTCCGTTTTCATCAGGCTTTCTGCCTGCCGTTCATCAAGGTACGGTCATTAAAGCGGGAAGAAAAAACCCTGTCCCAGACTTGTTCCCCAAAGAAAAGTATCCGTTCGCTACTCGAAGAGCGGACGTGGAGGGTTTTGAATTGCTGCAAAAACTGAACGCAGCACATTCGGTGAACCATCATCGGGACGATTCGCGAGCCGACGCGAGAATTCAATCGTACGAACTTGCTGCCCGGATGCAACTGTCGGCGCCTGAAGCATTCGATCTTTCCAAGGAGACCGCAGCAACCAACCAAGCGTATGGATTGGAAAATCCAACCACTCAGGATTTTGGAAAACGTTGCTTGCTTGCACGGCGACTGGTCGAACGTGGAACGCGATTTGTGCAAGTTTGGTCTGGCCAGCAGGGAGCAACCGGAAACTGGGACAATCATGGAAGCATCTCAAAAGAATTGCCACCGATCGCGGCATCTGTCGACCAACCAATCGCGGCACTTTTACGTGATTTAAAATCGCGTGGTTTGTTTGAAGACACACTTTTAATCTGGACAACTGAATTCGGTCGCACGCCATTTGCGCAGGGAGGAGACGGACGCGATCATAATGGCGGTTCGTTTGTCACCTGGCTTGCAGGGGCCGGAATCAAGGCAGGGACGAGCTACGGGAATAGCGACGAATGGGGCTACAAAGCAGAAAAAGGCAAAACCTATTGCTACGATTTCCACGCAACGGTTCTACATCTTTTAGGAATCGATCACCAACGACTCGTCTATCGGCAAAACGGAATCGATCGCCGACTTACTGACGTGCATGGCCATGTCGTAAAAGACATTTTGTCATAAGCAATTCACGGTCAAAAAAGTTAAAGTGTCGCGAGCTGATCATGCAAATCAAAATCAATCATTCAGCTACGAGAGGAAGCTAATGATTGAAAACGAACACAAGGCGAATTCCATCACACCTATTTCATCTCGGCCCTACGAATCATCGAATCAATTGAAGGGAGGCTTTTGAATCTGATGGTCGAAATCATAAGTCATTACAAAAACGATGGTGCCGTGGGTGAAAAGGCTGGGGCATCCGGTCAGCAGAAGCAAGCTGGTAATTGAACGCGAGATGTGCCGTCTCTCTGCGATTCCCTTGTTTTCCTAGCAGACAGATGAGACGACCCGGTACAAATGAATTCAGATTTTTGCTTGCGAAACTTGTGAATTGCCGTGCAGATTCGCACCTGTTCAAGCATGGATAAATTGAATTTTTCGCGATCATGCGAAAACGGTAAACTTTATAGTGCTTTTCCATAACAATGCGAGCCAAAACCCAATGACTTCAACTCCCAGGATAATCGCACATTATGTTTTCGCTCTCGTAATTGTCGTCATGTCTACGGCGGCAGAATCAAAAAGCGTTGAGCAGGAAAATGTGGTTCGTCCCCAGTCGCCGTCAAAGAACCTATTTGGAACGGAAACAAAAAACCAAACGGAAGTTTTCGCAGCCAAAGATGTTAATAAAAAAGTAACACAAGCCGTCCGAGAAACGCTTGGGGCCGCGGTTCAAACATGGGGATCATCAGGACGTCTTGAGTACTGGATATTGGGCACCGACCGAGATGCGGCAATTGAACTGGGGAAGAAGTTCTGCGAACGTCGCGTCGCCAGAGGTCACATGACGCGAAATGATTGCCTAATGGACAACTCCAACAAAGACCATGGTTTTCTCATGTATCAGGAAATTGGTGCAAAGGCTCTGGCCACAGGCAAACCGCGTGGCAGTGCTGGGCACAACGGCGGTGCGCAGTGGGGGTTTCATCGTATGACATCATCTCTGCCATTGGGATTTGCAGGAGTTCTCAATATTGCTGCCGAGGATGAACAAATCACAATCCTGCACGAGTATTGGCATTCCCTTCAGCACTCACATATTCAAACCAAGGATCATGATCGACGCCGTGCGTTGATGGGGCCGACATGGTTTGTTGAGGGGTCAGCGGTAGCGATGGCAGAAATCACAGCAGCGAAACTTTGGAAATCCAAAAAGCTACCACAATGGAAAAATGGTTCTCAAACATGGCAGTCCCTTGAGGAACGGATGACCCGGAAAATGAATTCCATTCAATCCTTGAGAAAAAACTGCGCAACTTTACTGCCGAATTCATACGAAAGCGAATGTAGAGAATTAGCCTACCACAGTGGAGCGTGGGCAATCGCGTACTTGCTGAACCGATCCGGGGAAGACGTCTTGCTGAAATCTTTTCATCCAAATGTCGAAAGATTGGGATGGGAACGTGCCTTTCGCGAAACGTTTGGGCAGAGCGTTAGGGAATTTGAGGTCGAATTCAGTAAATTCATAGACAAGCCGATTCAATCCCAAATCAAGGTTTTGCCGAAGTAAACCCGAATGGCAAATTCAATTTTTCTTTGTTCAACTAACATTCGTGATGAAAACGCCATTTTCAAGCAACAGAATTTCTTATGGCGGTTAGTTAAAAACTCAGTACATCCGTCAGTTCATAGCAGGGTTTTGAAATGCGTCGATGGACAAGTGCCCTCGAACCTTGATTGGCAACATGCGATGTCACGGTTACGACGACTGCTTTCACCTTCGATGATCAGGAAACGAGTCTAAAGAAATGTTGGAAGCTCAACAAACATATTTATTGAATCGAAAAGGGTCAAGAAGTTCCGGTGCAAATAAAAAAAGCCCAATCGATGCCCAAAAAATAGTTATGGAAAATTCGCGTTGACGCTGTGACAAACGACCGCGATTCCATCAAGATAAAACATTAGATTCAATTCTCATTGGATAAAATATGAACCGAACTCAAATGAGTTTTATCACGGCAACTTGTCTTAGCATCGTATGTTTAATGGGGCAATTGGTTTCACCATTCGATGTTGTTGGGCAGGATGATCCAGATTCATTGGCGAGGCTAGTCGCGATTATTCAAAAGTCCGAAAACGCATCGGTCCAGGCGGCATTACTAAAAGGAATGCTCAGTGGACTGGAAGGGAGACGGAACATGACGGCGCCAGCAGGATGGTCGGAACTCGCAGAAAAGCTTTCGCAGAGCGATGATGCCAACGTCAAGGATCTGGCGACGCAATTGTCACAAATATTTGGTGACAAGAATGCTCAGTTGAAATTGCTTTTAGTACTGAAGAATACTGACTCAAATACAAACGATCGCCGAAAAGCTTTGAATAGCCTTTTATCCCAAAGGAGCAGCGATGCGTCTAAATTCCTGGAATCATTGCTTGACCATCCAGAACTGCGTATGGATGCGATTCGCGGATATGCAATGGTGGAAAATCCAGATGCACCTTCGATCCTTTTAAGTCGTTTCAAGAAATTTGATCCGCAGCAGCAGAAAGCAGTGGTTGAAACACTTGCATCACGAAAAATTTATGCAAACGCGTTATTGCTCGCATTCCAGAACAACAAAATCAAACGAGACGATATCCCCGTTCAGGTTGCAAGGTCACTTAGCATAACGCTTGGTGTTGCGTTTGAACGGGTATACGGAAAGATCAAGTCAGTCGGTGCGGATCGTGAAAAACAAATCGCCAAATACAAAAAGCTGATTACCCCCGAAGCGATTGAGAAAGCCAATTCCTCGCGAGGTCGAGTGTTGTTCAACAAGACTTGCGCTTCATGCCATATGCTTTATGGCGAAGGCGGAAAGGTTGGTCCGGATTTGACAGGATCGAATCGAGCGAATTTGGATTACATTCTACTTAATAGCGTCGACCCAAGTTATGATGTTCCCGAAGGATATCGAGCCGAATTGATTTCAACTCTGGACGGCTTGATCATCACCGGTGTAATTGCCGAAGAAGATGGAACAAAAGTTGTATTAAAAACCGCAGAACAGCCGCGAGTTGTCATTGCCAAAGAAGACATTGAAAATAGAAAAACATCCGACAAGTCCATCATGCCGGACGGTCAACTGGACGAATTGACATCGGAACAGGTCTTGGACCTAATTAAGTACCTGCGCACAACCGAACAAGTGGAGCTTGAAAAATGATCCCAACAGTGGAAAACCCCGCCGCAAAAACAGAAAACGACAGAACAATCATGAACAACATGGCAATCCTGATCGTTCTGTGCTTTATTGCGTTGGGCTCTGGTTTAAGCATCGCGCAAGACAAAAGCTCTAAAAACGAACTACCCAAGAAGCAACACAGGACAAGTAACGCACCTTTTCTCAAGCCCGCTGAGGCTGTTAAGAAAATGGCGATACCGGATGGCTTTGAAGTCTCAATTTTTGCAGCAGAGCCCGATATTGCAGAGCCGATCGCTTTTTGCTTCGACCATAAGGGTCGAATATGGGTTGCTGAGAACTTCAACTACCGCACAAGAAAAAACCATACCGATGAGCAGGTTAGCCGAATCCAAATCCTTGAAGACACAAACGGTGATGGTGTCTTCGACAAAAAGAAAACCTTTACGGACAAACTGACATTTACGTCGGGCCTTGCCGTTGGTCATGGTGGTGTCTTCGTCGGATCGCCGCCCAACCTAACGTTCATTCCCGATTCCGATGGCGATGACAAACCCGACGGTCCACCGCAAGTTCTTTTGGATGGATGGGGAATTCAGGACCGACACGAAACGTTAAATAGTTTTATTTGGGGACCCGATGGCTGGCTTTACGGTTGTCACGGAGTCTTTACCCGATCGAATGTTGGAAAACCAAACGCTGCAGAAGAGTCGCGACAGTTCATTGATGGCGGCATTTGGCGGTATCACCCGGTCCAGAAAAAGTATGAGGTATTCGCGAGGGGACTTTCCAATCCATGGGGATTTGATTTTGACGATCATGGTCAGGGTTTCGCGACCTGCTGCGTCATACCTCACTTGTTTCATGTGGCACAAGGTGGCGTTTACACGAAACAAAGCTTGCCTCATGTAAATCCCTATGTGTACGACGACATCAAAACGATCCGTGACCATACCCATCTTTCAGCCCATGGCGGAGCACGATTCTATTTAGCTGATGCCTTTCCAGCTCCCTATAACAAACGAAATCAACTGTTCATGTGCAACATTCATGAACATTCGGTTTTGACCGACTACATGGTTCCAGATGGATCCAGTTTCGTCGGCAAGCATGGTAGCGACTTTATGCCAACTAATGACATGGCATGGGTTGGGTTCAGCGTGGAGATCGGTCCCGAAGGCGGAGTTTACATTCTTGACTGGCATGATACAGACGTTTGCGGAAATGCAATCAACTTTCCAAACAGCGGTCGTATTTATCGAATCATGCCCGAAGGATCCAAACCGTTTGCCAGAAAAAATCTCGAGGCCTTGTCTGACAGCGAACTGGTTGCGTTGCAAACGGAAAACAACGACTGGTACGTAAGACATGCTCGGACCATTCTTCATCACCGGGCAACGACTGGAAAACTAGATCAACCCAAAACCATAAACGAACTTGAAGCCCTTTTTCGGAACGCTACCACATCACCAAAACGACTTCGTGCATTGTGGGCGTTACACGTTGTCGGCGGACTTGATGAGGGGCGTTTATCCACACTGCTGGGCCACGACGACCCATACGTTCGAGGATGGACAATCCAATTCCTTTGTGAAAAATCAAACATAAATGCGTTTCAAACCAATGCACCAAAACGCTCGGTACTTTCCGATGGTGTTCTTCAAAAACTCGTGCTGATGGCCAAACGTGATCCGTCAAAAATCGTTCGACTCTACCTTTCGTCTGCGGTCCAAAGATTGGATTTTGACAAACGCTGGGCGATTCTCGAGGGTTTGGTATCTCACAAGGAAGATGTCAAGGACAACAATCTACCACGCATGTACTGGTTCGGTTTGGAGCCTATGGTGCCAGACAACAACGATCGGGCTTTGCTGCTGGCAGTCGGGGGGGAAATCCCCAAAATGTCGGAGTTTGTGGCCCGTCGTATTGCATCAGGAAATGCAGAGGTCGTGCCTTATTACGAGTCAAAAAAGACGGCTCCGAAAAAAGAATGGCAAAACATCATCCAAAAAGCGGCGCCGGGATTCAGCGTTAAGAATGTTGGCGAAGGCGGAGTCGTTTTGCACA
Organism: uncultured Pirellulaceae bacterium; assembly: GCA_905480545.1. Taxonomy (GTDB): domain Bacteria; phylum Planctomycetota; class Planctomycetia; order Pirellulales; family Pirellulaceae; genus JABAAE01. The sequence continues at coordinate 7,272 of CAJQQR010000195.1, read as the reverse complement.
AGTCTTTTCGAAATAAAATGGCCGTTCAAACTCATCCATTGGACCGTAAATCTCCCAGTCTTTTGCATCGCAAGTTTAAGGTTCCGGCGGACATGACCACGAATTTAAACCTGCGAGTTAGTCATCACCCTCATGGAGATTGGCAACTAAAAGTGCTAGTCAACGGCAAGCCATGGTTTGATAAAGTCGTCGGATCCAAATCGGTTGCCAAAGACGAGTGGTTAGATGTTTCGGTTGACCTTACCAAACTAGCTGGCAAGACCATTGACCTTACGATCGAGAATCGTGCGAACAATTGGTCGAATGAATGGGCGTATTGGAACAGGGTAGAAATCGTATCCGCAAAGAAAAATTAAGCATTGCAATTGAAGGGGCAGGACGCGGCACACCTGAGCAATTCAGCCGGGAAGGTGCGAGGGAATTTATTCGGAGATGCTCGGATTTCAGCTTGTTCATTTTTCTGGATAACAAAATTCGAAAGGATGAACACAGAAGCCTCTCCTCTGAATTAAATTTAGAGGGTTGGATTGAACATCCAAATTCATCGAAACATCAAAAACACGGCCATTTAAAAGGATGGCGTTTCGTACAACAAACGGTGAAACGGAACAATTTAACGATTCAACGTTATGATCCACTTCCTTCCTGTCAATGCGTCGTAGATCAGGCAGTTGGTGTTAGTCCAGATCCAAAGATCGAACCGCTCTTTTTAGCGGCTTACCCTCCCAGTCAGTGTTAAGATATGTCTTGACGATGGTTTAAAAATAAAACAGGGATCAATTGATGCACAGTCAATTTAATCGACGCACTTTTTTGCGGGGTGCAGGTGTTGGCATCGCGTTACCCTTGCTTGACGCAATGCAACCTGCGTTTGGAGCGGTTACTGAGAAAAAAAAGATGCCGCGGCGAATGGTCACCATCCAAACCAACATGGGTATCTTGCCACGATATTTTTTTCCTGAGGGAACTGGGCTTGATTACAAACCCAGCGATTACCTCAAACGATTGGCCGCGCATCGTAAACAGATGACTGTCTTTTCGGGGGTAAGCCTGCCGGGCGTAACAGGCGGCCATGCCGCTCAACGTTGTTTCCTGACTGGAACACCTCACCCGGAACGAGGCGGCTTTCGTAACGGAATTTCTCTCGACCAATTTGCCGCCGAGCAAATAGGGAATCAAACTCGCTTTCCTTCTTTGGTATTGGCGATGACCAACGAAAATGCCACACACAGTTTTACACGAAGTGGCGCGCCAATTCCTGCCGAGACAAGTGCTCGAAAGGTTTTCCAAAGACTTTTCGTGCAAGGGCGACCTGATGAAGTCGAATCTCGAGTCGAGTCACTTCGCCAAGGTCGCAGTACGCTGGACTTCGTCAGCGATCAATCGCGACGATTAAACCGCTCGTTGTCAGCGGCCGACAAACTACGAATGGATCAATATCTGACTGCCGTTAGAGAGCTCGAAAAGCGGTTGCACAGCGCACAAGAATGGGAATACCGCCCCAAGCCAGAAGTCGCATCGAAACCGCCCGAAGAGAACAACGACGCGAAACAATTTGTGCAACGCTCGCAGATGTTGTTCGACGTGATCAAACTGGCCCTGGAAACCGACTCGTCGCGGATCGTTTCTTTGTTTATCGACACAACGGTAATCCATAACATCACCCATCACGGCAATCGTCCCGAAGTCCTTTTGGAACTAAAAGGGCACGAAGAACGCCAGTTTGACGCGCTCAACCATTTTCTAAAGTCACTACACACAACCAATGAGCAGGGTCAATCACTTTTAGACAGCACCATGGTTCTCTACGGAACATGCATGGGCAGTGCCAATTCACACTCCAACAAAAACTTGCCGACGTTGCTGGCAGGTGGCGGTTTCAAGCACGGTCAACATCTTAATTTTGACAAAGAGAACAATTATCCACTTTCGAATCTTTATGTCTCGATGTTGCAGCGTCTGGGGCTGGAAGTCGACGCATTTTCTTCCGGCAAAGGCACGATGCGCGGACTGGAAATGGCGTAGCAAACCGCTCTTCTCTCGGACACTTCTTGAGCCCGTCTCAATCCCATCCCATCACACACGCTCATGATTCGCACATTTTCAATTTTCGTTCTTTCGATCGTTGGATCGCTTTATCATTTATCGCCACTGCATGCAGGAGACGATCGATTCAACGTTTTTATTTCCAAATTTTGCACCGATTGTCATGGGAGTGACACTCAGGAAGCAACTCTTGACCTGGAATCGCTATCTCGTAATTTTCAGAAATTCACAAATCCCGATCAATCCCGTTACTGGGCGAAAGTATACGATCGGATTGCAACTGGCGAGATGCCGCCGAAAGATGTCGACCAACCTGATGAAAATCAGCGAAGTGCATTTCTTAAACTACTTCGCGAATCATTGGTTGCGGCCGAACGCAAATCCGCAGCAGATGTACCGCGTTTGCGGCGTTTGACCCGAGCTGAGTATGAGAACACGATCCGCGATCTTTTTAACATGCCAGGAATCGCGATCGCAGGAAGTCTCCCGGCTGACGGTTCAGCTCACGGCTTTGACAAACATCCCGAGGCGTTGGACATCTCTCATGTCAACGTTAAAAAATACCTGGAAGCAGCTGATCACATTTTGGATTATGCAATCGCCACCCGACCACAACCACCAAAAATTCAACGTCGCCGAATCTCGCTTGTGAATCGGGGTGGCTTTGTTGCCCATGTGGTGATGAATGGCGATGGTGTTTTGTTAAAAAACGGAAAAGTCGATCCTGAATTCCCAGCGGCCGCGGAACAAAATCACCTTGATCAAGGGGCCCACGAGCGATGGGGGTCGTTTCGCAATGGGGCAACGGTCGGGCTATTTCGACACGAGGACGAGTCGTTCAATCCTTACTTTGCAGAACATGTGACGATTTATCCTGCAAAGTATCGCGTTCGAACATCACTTTGGAGTTTCGGATGGGACAAGGGCAAAGTCCTCCCTGGACGCGGTACGGAGTCAGGACGACTTTCAGTGGTTCAACTGACAGGCGATGGACGCGGTGGGCAACATCCAAGTTACGTTCTGGGTTACTTTGACGCGCCGGCTGAAAATCCGCTAGAGCATGAAGTTGTCGTCTGGCTGAATCACAACGAAATTATTGGATTCAACACTGCGTCGCTCGCACCAACTGCGAACTACTTCAAGAAGAAACGATCGATGGAATTCACCGGGCCCGGCATAGCCGTCGATTGGCTCGACATTGAAGGTCCACTCTATGAAACATGGCCGCCCAAAAGTCATCAAGTTCTGTTTTCCAACATTCCATTAAGAGCGCTTGAAGCGAAAGAAAACCCAAACCTTCACCCCCCTCGACGGGCACGACCGCGGCAAATCGGTGCGGGGTTAAATCGGCCAGATTCTGAACCTGGAATTTGGACCGTTCAAAGCGAAGTGCCGCTTAAAGATGCCGATCGATTGCTTGCTGCGTTTCTGCCAAAACTTTTTCGTCGCCCGGTCTCCGACGAAGTGCGAAGTCAATATGTTGACATCGTCCGTGAGCGATTGGAAAAGAACGATTGTTTTGAATTGGCGATGCGGGCTGCCTATCGTAACGCGTTGGTCTCTCCCGATTTTCTTTATCATATCGAACCCGGCGATAAGCTGGACGATCATGCCCTTGCCTGTCGATTGTCGTACTTTCTTTGCAATTCAATGCCTGACGAAAAACTGCGTGACCACGCAAAGAACGGCAATCTTCGACAACCTGGCGTTTTGCACGCCGAGATAGAGCGATTGCTGCTGCATCCGGATTCCCACCGGTTTGTCAAGGACTTCTTGGGGCAATGGCTCAAACTGCGGCTGATCGCAGCCAACGATCCAGACAACAAACTCTACCCCGAGTTCAGCACGTATCTGCAAGATTCAATGGTTGGGGAAACGCGAGCTTACTTCCGCGAGTTGGTCGAAAAAGATCTGGATGCATCACACTTGGTGAAATCCAATTTCGTTATGGTCAATCAGAAACTGGCCACGCATTATGGGATCCCAGGCGTCAAAGGTTCGCGAATGCGGCGGGTTCCTCTGCCAGAAAACTGTCCGCGGGGCGGATTCCTTACGCAGGCATCGATATTGAAAATCACGGCCAACGGCACCACGACTTCGCCGGTTCCACGGGGTGCCTTCGTTATTGACCGGATACTTGGTCAACCGCCAGAACCTCCGCCGGAGAATGTCGCGGCGATCGAACCAGACGTTCGTGGCGCTACGACCATTGGTGACCAATTGGCCAAACACCGCCAACATTCCGTCTGCGCATCGTGCCACAAACGGATCGACCCGCCCGGGTTTGCACTCGAGACGTTTGATGTGATTGGTGGATTTCGCGATCGCTACAGATCCATCGGCGATGGCGATCCCGCCCCACGCGGCTCAATCGATCCTTTCATCGGCATCAGTTTCAAACTTGGGCCCCCCGTCGATCCTAAGGGAGAACTGACCGATGGGCGGGTGTTCCAAAATGTACGGGAATACCAAACGTTGCTCGCGTCCGATTCGACTCGCTTGCTACAAAACCTGACGCAACAATTTGCGGTCTACGCTACGGGCCGAGCGATTCGATTTAGTGATCGACCCGCGATCGATGAGATCGTGCAACGCACAAAAAATCTGGGAGGGGGCATTCGTACATTGATTCACGAATTGATCGGCAGTCCACTTTTTACCGGCGATTCAAAAACGATTGTGCAACCAAAGACGGATCTAGAAAATCGGTCACCCATGGATAAACCAACGCGAAGAATGATGATGACCACCCCGCAAACCTACGTCGCTTCACCGGCAACCCCCAAAAGTTCTTTAAGTGCAAATGGTAATCAACCTTCTAAGAAACTGCAGTTTGAAAAGGAACATCTGATTGAATTGCAAGTAACCGGTCTATTCATGCAAGATTGCGTAGAGAACTTTCGCTCCGCGATCAGCAAGTTTCCAGAAGCCAAATTGCGGGCGGTCGATTTCAAAACGGCGAAGGCGTCGATTGGCTATGCCGCCCAAAGCGACAGGTTCCGCGGGGCCCAACCGGAACAAATCGTTGAACGCTTGAACAACGAGATCCGACACCTTTCCAATCAAACTTTGGGCGTAAAGCCGCTCGGTAAAATCCCACGGGACCAACTCAAACGAGTTGAAATCAAGATCGTTGGACTCGACTGCATGGCTTGCTCTTTGGCGGTGTACGAGATTATTTCCCGGCTCGAAGGCGTTGAGCAAGCCACGGCAGATTTCGGCGACGGACTTGCGATTGCCTGGATCGATCCCAACAAAACGAGCCGATCAGCACTCGAAGAAGCCCTCAAGAATCGAAACGTATCATTGGCCGATCCCGCAACTAAACGATGAGAAACGCTAACTTTAATTACGCAACGGCATGTATTCCGGCTATGTTCGCTTGACCTCGATTCCTCGCATCGTTCCAGTGCTCGACGCGAATGAGTCGACTTCCAAACCAAGTCGCTGGAGCATCGTGACATACAAATTTGCCAACTCGCAATTATCGTCCACATCGAATGCCAGATGCTGGCCATGACGGAATCCTCCTCCCGCAAAGACGATTGGCAGATTGCGATTGTTGTGTCCGCCGCTGTGCATATGGGATCCGAGCATCACCATCGTGCGGTCAAGCAAATTGGACTCGCCTTCCCTCGTAACTTTCAGACGACGAATGAAGTCACCGAATGCCTTAACATGTTCGGACTCAACAGTCGCCAATTGCTTGAGCTTTTCGGGATCCTGTCCATGGTGCGAAAGATCGTGATAATTCATCGAGACACCAGGCAAAAGAGGAACGTGACTTCCATCGCCAATGGCGTATGTCATAAGGCGTGTTGAATCGGTTTGGATAGCCAAATGCATCATGTCGTACATTTGCCGGGCTCGATCAATCATCCGTTTTTGGTCGCGGATATCATTCGGCGGCTTGGCATCGACAACTGGCTTGGGTTTTTCTTGCCACTTTTCGGATTTGTGAAGTTTTTGTTCCGCTTCGCGAACCGCCGAAAAAAACTCTTCGAGTTTCTGTTGATCTTGTGGGCTTACTCGTTTTTTCATTCGTTTGGCCGAATCCAATACGGTATCGAGCACGCTTCGTCCTTCTCGCAATCGCTCCACCTGAACTGACTTTTCCCGCGGACGACCTTCCAGGAACAACTTCTTGAAGTAATGCGACGGCCAGGGATTTCCAGGAATTTTGACACCGTTTGAGGTGACGGAAATACCGTCGCCACCAAGTGCCATATACGCCAATCGCGTCTGCAAGCCTATTTGCTGGGCAGCAAGTTGATCCATCGAAATCGAGTTTTTGAAGTTCGCTGCTCCTGGGTGCGGCGCGCCGGTTAGCCACGACTTTGATGCAGCGTGCCCTCCATCGACATCGGGATGGGAAGTCCCCGATATGACCGTAAAATCATCGCGTAAATCAGTCAAAGGTTTTAGATATCGCGTCGTTTCGTAATCGCGTCCAGCCTTTGTGGGCATGAGGTTGGGCGGATGAAAAGACAACTCCATATTGATCGCTACCATGCGGCGCGGCTCGTCCTTTTCAAAGCCGTTACTCCTTGCTGAAACCGAAGGAATCATGCATTCCAATGCAGGTAGTGCTATCGCAACTCCAGCACCCCGAAGGACAGTTCTTCTTGACATTTGATTTCGCATATTTTTCCTTTTGGGTCCAACCTTGAATTGTGCCTTATTCTTTTGACGATGGGATGAGTCGAGCACTTAACGGAACTGTAGACTTTCGTATCGTTGAACTCCAGACGCCGCAAGCAAACCCTTCGATTCGACAGTTACTTCACGCCTGTGGGCTAAAGAGCGCGAAACAGTTTACTCTGAACGATTTCGTGAATGAGCGACCTTAATCCATAATTTTTTTCATGAAGCGAGCGAACAATTCGATCGACCTCGGACCGATCCGAAAACCCGACGTGACGCCCCAGTGAATAGGAAAGCAGCAATCGAACCAACGCCCTGGGCATCGCTTTTTCGTCTTCCAGCAAAAAACGTTTGTACTCGTTGACGTTGCCAAATTTTCGACCGTCCGGCATCACACCCGATGCATCAACATCAGCACCTTGTCGATATTGCACAAATTGTTTGGGAGCTTGTGGGTGTCGCGGCACTGTAACGTACTTGCCGCTACCTCGAGTTCGATACCAATCGCGTTGGGCACCGATCACGTCAAAACTCTCCAATGCAAATCCGGGCGGATCGATATTTTGGTGGCACCGATTACAG
>CAJQQR010000194.1 GCA_905480545.1 uncultured Pirellulaceae bacterium | reverse complement strand
GGCCGGTAAACGCGCTTATGCCGCAGCGAAGTGCATTGTTTGCCATCGGTTCGACGGTAATGGTGGTGCAACCGGTCCCGATTTGACCAATGTCGCAGGAAGGTTTAGCCGCAATGACTTGTTAGATTCAATTATCAATCCTGATAAGGTCATCTCCGATCAATATCGAGCACATATCGTACAAACCGTCGACGGGAAGTTGGTTACCGGTAGAATCGTGGGCGAAACCGATGATTCTGTTACCATTGCAACCGATCCAGAAGATGCGACCAAGCTGACCAAGATTAGCAAAGATGACATCGAGGGGCAAAAAACGTCGCCAAAGTCATTGATGCCATCCGAGTTGCTTGACGAATTAAGTGAACAAGAGCTGTTGGATTTGACGACCTATTTGATGTCGCGCGGCAACGCCGCTGATCCCGCGTATCAAAAGAAGTAATCGGCAATCATAACGAAGCGTCGTTGACCGAATGTCGGTCAACGACGTTTGATGATTTCTAGCCAATTCCTGACGGGTTAAAGTAATCAGGCTCGTTTCCCGGTATCCATTTGATGTTGCACCCGATGCTTGGGGTTTGCATCTCCGATGCAGCATCTCCCGCAACGATCGCATCAAGGGCAGCACGTAAATCCGACGCGGTGACCGGCACGCCCGAGTTTGGTCGGCTGTCGTCCATTTGGCCGCGGTAGGCTAGTTTCATTTCCGAATCGAAGACGTAAAAATCAGGGGTGCATGCGGCGCGGTAAGCTTTTGCAACTTCCTGGGATTCATCGAGCAAGTAAGCGAATTTGTATCCGCGAGCTGCCGCCTCTTCTTTCATCTTTTCCATTGAATCGTCAGGGTACTTTGCAACGTCGTTCGAGCTGATTCCGACAATCCCAACACCTTGAGGCATGTAATCATCCGCCAATTTCGCCAGCTCATCGGCAACATGTTTCACGAACGGGCAGTGATTACACATGAAGATCACGAGCAATGCTTTTGAGTCGGCAAAGTCATTGAGTGAAACAGTTTCGCCTGTTGTGCTCGGAAGCGAAAAGGGCAGGGCGGGTGTCCCTAGTTCTAACATTGTGCTGGCGGTTTTAACCATTGACCATGTTCCTGGATAAGTTGGCGATAGGGTTTATTTATTTATGAAAGTCCAAAAAGTTTGCAGGCATTCGCCGTTGTGATTTGGGCGATTTCTTCCAGCGAAACTTTTTTTTGCTCCGCAAGACACTCGGCCGTTAGCCGTACAAGTGCCGGTTCGTTTGGGCGTTGATCACGTTTCGGGTGCGGCGAAAGATAAGGACAATCGGTCTCGACCAGCAAGCGATCCAATGGAATGGTTGCTGCAACGGCACGTAAATCGTCCGATTTTTTGTACGTTAGCATTCCCGCGAAGCTGATGTGCAGTCCGAATTCCATGCATTTCACAGCCAGTTCTGCATCACCTGTGAACGAATGCATGATGCCTTTTAAAGGCGTTTGACCCGTAAAGGGTTTGAGAGAATCCAGGATGTCGTCGCCACACTCTCGCATATGAACGATGAATGGTTTTCCCGTTGAAATCGAGAGTTGGATGTGCTTTGCAAAATACTCTTGCTGCAACTCAAATGGTGCCCGATCCCAGTAGCGATCCAGTCCAGTTTCGCCGATTGCGATCACACTCGGTTGCTTGGCGAGTTCAACGATCTTTTCATAGTCTCCCTCGTTGGCCTCCGAAACGTAATTTGGCTGAATTCCAACGGAAGCAAAAACGCCATCGTATTGCTCGGCGATATCGATTGCGGTTTGACTGTCTTCGGCCGTGCAGCCGACGACCGTGACCTTGGTTACCCCAGCGTCGTTCGCACGCTGAATCACGTCAGGAAGGATTGCTTCGAATTGCCCAGCATTCAAGTGGGCATGGGTGTCAAACAATTCCATTTGCTTGATTCGTTAACTGCCGGGGGAGGGGAGGGATGAAACGTGTGCGGATGCGATTCGTTTTAGAACCGTTCGCTCGCAACGTGCTTGGTACTCAGGATTCAGTTTACCGTATCGCTTTTGCTGAAAAAGCACAGGCTAGTTTTCCGATTGATCAAAAAGCGAGTCAAATGGTAGTCCGTTAATTAATTCTTCTTCGTGCGCTTCCCAGGAAGAAACTTCCTCATCACCATACGCCCACGTGAAGTAACCCAGTTCATCCTTGATCATTGTTGGAAAGGCGATTTTGCCATCTTCAAGGGACTGGGGTTGGACACCTAGTTCGCACAATTCTTCGATGAGAGCATGCAACCGTTGGGTGTCATCGCTCATTGTTTTCTCACTCGCGATGAGCTCGTCGGCATAAAACTCGCTGCGGGCGTTTGAATCCACACCAAGCGAATCGAGGCGATGTTTGCGATCGATCAAATCGTTGGTCAACGAAACGATGTCATGGGTGATCGCTTTCACCAACGGCAGCATCGCGTTTGCTTCTTCAATCGTGAACAACCGACAGTTCGGTGGCTCAACAGAATCTGATATGGACTCGGTCATCAGCGTTATGTCCCAAGGCAATGAAAACACTTACACGAATTATTCATTGAATCATTTAAAAGTGAAGTGCCCAGACCAGAATTCGTGAAACAAGTGATGGTTTCCTCAGGCATTTTTTATCGATGACCAAAATGCGAATTTGTCGTCAAGGCGATATCAAAACGTGCCGCGCAGGTGAAGCGAATCTGTTGTGCTGAAGATGCATTCCGCAGCGCTGCGGATTTCAGCAGATTTTCAGTTGGATTTTCAGCTTTCCTCGCAAACCAAACCAAGTTGAAATGTCATGTACGGGCGTTGAAAGCGCCTAAATGTCCGACAATTGGAAAAACAATGGTCGCTATTTTGCCCGGGATTCGCCCGCAAAATCTCGCTAATCCCTACGTTTTAGGTAGATTTTTCGGTTCCTGCGAAACAATGCACTTGAACACGTGCGATTTTCTTGACTCTTAACATTGGCTTTCTAGAGTGAACAATAGAGGAAACGTGAGGATTTCACGTTGTCCAGGATGATTTTGTCGTAACACTCGGCCGCGATTGCGGTTGAGCATTCATAATTTGAGCCAAGAATCGGCTCGTTCATTCAACGGAATGGAAGCAATGTTAGTACTATCGCGGAAGAAAAACGAAAGCATTGTGATCAATGACGACATCACGATCGTGGTCGTCGAGATTCGCGGCGACAAAGTCCGACTGGGAGTCGAGGCGCCAAAGCACGTGCCGGTCCATCGCCGGGAAGTCTATGACGCGATCATCAACAGTGGATTTGGTGTGCCCGGAGACGGTGATGCCAAGCCCAAGTCGGTTGACGGCGAAGTCGAATCGGAGCCGTCGTAAGAGCCCAAGGGATTTCACGTTGAAACATCAACGCCCATGTCGACGCCTGCGTTTATACGAATCAGCGCCTATTGAAGTCGAAATCTACTGAAACCCGTTAGGCGTGGACCGCCACAATGTTGGCCGTTTGGGGAATAAAGCACTCAGACGAAAGTAAATGCCGCTCGCCGAGTAACTCAATTTATGGTGTGGGGCGCCCTCAGACGTCGTCCAGTTCTCTGTTCAGCAGGTTTCAATTCTTTGGAATTAGTTTTTTTCATAAAGATTCGCTTAGGCACTTGACGATAACCCCTACTCAAGATTCAATGTATCTTCGAATTTACGGCAACGTAAATTTGGAAATTCGAGTTTCAAATCGAGACTCACGGCCCCTTCGTCTAGTGGTCTAGGACTCCGGCCTTTCACGCCGGCAACACGGGTTCGAACCCCGTAGGGGTCACTATGTGCACATTTATGCCCTGCTATTAACGAAATAGCAGGGCTTTTTTTTTCTCTGCTCCCTTGTTCTACCCCATTCTCGGGCGTGCTTACGTCACTTTTTACGTCACCTTTTTTTGGGT
>CAJQQR010000193.1 GCA_905480545.1 uncultured Pirellulaceae bacterium | reverse complement strand
GGTTAATGACCTAGGATATCGAACATGGAATGGCGTGATCACGTCGCCTTACATGCGATGGATGACCATTGCGATGTCGGGCATCAGAATCGTTTTTAAGAGCCAATGGATCAAGCGTTTGATGTTTGTCGCCTGGGCCCCCGCGCTTGCTGTGGGTGCGATGTTTTTCTTCTACGAGCAGTACGTTGAAAATCGTGATTCGGTGGACATAGCGACGGGCGGAGACAGTGGATTTCGTCAAGTCGCTGGTGTGCTTCGGATGTTTTCATCGGAAAGCCAAGCCAAAATTGTACTTGACGCGATGGCAAAAGAGCCGAATGAGGCGAGAGGCTATGTTTGGTCATTCATCTTAATGAGGATGCTGCGAGGCTATTCCGGCTGGATGGTCCTGATGTTGGTTGGGCTAATCACACCGCCTTTGATTTCTAAAGACATCCGTTCGCGAGCTTTTCTCTTTTACTTTAGTAAACCGATTACTCGGACAGACTACCTTCTGGGAAAACTTTGCACTGTAGGATTCTTCGTAGGCTTCGTCACGATTTTGCCCGCATTGGCTCTTTATCTTTTTGGAGTTGTACTATCGCCAAGCGTTTTCGTGCTGCTGAGTACCTGGGATCTACCGTTCCGGGTTGTTGCAGCTTGTCTTATTGTGATTTTACCCAGTTGCCTGCTGGGCCTGATGCTGTCTTCACTAACGTCCGAAAGTCGGTTCGCGGGATTTGCTTGGTTCACCGTCTGGATTCTTGGATTTGTAGGATATCGCATTGTCCTGTTTTCAACACAACTAGGCGGTAGCAACCTCAACATCGAAGCATCAGAATCAATGTGGCAAGCAGTGTCGCTTTATGATTGTCTTGGTTTCCTTCAGGCGTGGATCATGGGGCTGGAAACAAATCACAGCTTTGCGATCAAGCTTCTCGTATTCGTTTTATCACTTTCAGCGTTTTGCGTTTATGTCATCATGCGAAAAATTTCTGCACCGATTAACGCTTAGTTTTCATGATCAGTTTCAAATCAGTCTCCAAACTCTACGGGCTCGTGAACGGCGTCAATGACGTCAGCATGGAGTTATCTCCCGGTGCTTTTGGGCTGCTGGGGCCCAATGGATCAGGCAAAACCACATTAATTAACTTGATCACCGGGCAACTTCGTCCAACGGTGGGCTCGGTAGAAATTTTCGGCGAAAATCCGTGGGGGCGCGAGGAAATGCTTTCGCAAATTGGGCTTTGTCCAGCCGTTGACGTTCTATATTCAAACGTATCTGCGTTCGAATGGGTCAATTACCAAACTCGTTTGATCGGATTTGACTGGTCGGAAGCTCGCGAACGGACTCTTGAGGCGTTGGCGACGGTCGGCATGTCTGATGCAATGCATCGAAAAATAGGCGGCTATTCACTCGGCATGCGGCAAAGGACCAAACTGGCCCAAGCGATTGCCCATGAACCGGATCTGTTAATTCTAGATGAGCCGTTTAACGGGCTTGATCCGATTGGTCGGCAGGAAATGACAGCTCTGCTTAGGAGATATCTTGCAAATGGAAAGAGCATCATTTTGGCCAGTCACGTGCTCCATGAAGTTGAAGAAATCAATCCCGACCTTATGCTGCTCTCTAATGGGCGACTGCTGGCGCATGGGTCGCCACAGGAGATACGAGACGTCTTGTCGAACCAACAGGAACTGGTCGACGGGAATATTCCTGAAATCGCCCGACCTGGTTTTGAAGACAAGGTTCGAATCACCGAGCTTTTTATTCGGTGCAACGATAACTACATTCTTGCGAAACGGCTTTTCGATAGCCAACAAATTTGCTCATTGGCGATATCCAAAGACAAAACGGAGCTAACAGTTGGAACGACATCCGTTCGCGAAGTCTACACTTTGCTTCCCGAAATCGCCGTAAAGGAAAATTTAGAATTTTATGAATTCCGTTCAGCGGATGGATCACTCGACGACTTATTTTCGTCGTTGATGAAAATTCATCGGGGAGAATCTTAATGTTTGTTCGCAAGACGTTAGCAACATTTGTTTTCGAGTTTTCTCGTTCCCTGACGACAAGCCGGATTGCGACCAGCCTTGTTTTGGCTCTTTTTGCGCCCGTGATGCTCGTTCTGATTGGTTTCACCGTTGACATCAACGGTGTGCGAAATCAAATTCCTTTTCCTTTGTTTGTGTTAAGCATCTTTCATTTGCTGGCATTATTTCTGGCGGTTTTGTTGTGGGCGACGCCGGTTGTATATTCTGAACTTGAAGGCAAGACATGGTCTTACCTTTCGGTCCGCCCCTACGGAAAGTTCTGTTCCACGCTTGGCAAATATCTCAACGCAGTTGCGTGGGCAGTATTAACCACAACACTTTCCCTAACCGCGTCGTGCCTTGTGATTAGCTACTTCGTGTGGGACGTTTCGTTTTTCGTCGATAATCAAATTCGCCCCCCGGAAGACGTTGCCAAGCAAATACGCGAGGGTTTAAACAATGCGAACAGCCCTGTCGTGATCTGGTATTCGCTGTTCCCATGTCTGATTTTAGGAGCTTTCGCCTTTTCAGCGATTTTCGTTCATATTGGATTGCTTGCTCACAAGCGTGGAATGGTCTTCGCCGTGATCTATGGAATAGTGGAAACCGCATTCTCATTTTTGCCAGCCATTGTTCGGCAATTAACAATCGGATTTCACCTACGAAACATTGGTTTAAAAACGTCCAATTTGGACGTCTCCGCTCTTCCCCCTCAATTCAGCAATATCTTAGCAACCGAGACAGCCATTTGGGTCCATGTTTTGGCGTTACTCATTATCACTGCAATCCACCTTGGACTTGCCATTTATTGGCTACATTCGCGTGAATACATTACGGCCGAAGAGGTTTGACCTGATACGGCCTTGCAATTTCTGATCACAGACCACCAATCCCTCAAAACGTCAATCGATTACTTAGTCATCGTGTCGACGATCAGTGCGATTGTGAGAAACAAACAAAGGCTTCCGGAAACCATCACGCCAATCAAAGCTGAGCGAGACCATCCTCGCGACGCCGCTGGTATCTTGAACCATGCAATCAGTAGCATCACCAAACTGACGGGGCCGGTCCAAAAGAAAAGCCAGCCGGCAACAACTAAGAACCGTTCAACGAACCCGATTCGAACATTGAAAAATTGTCCCATTTGATCGGGTGTCAGACCCTTCAAGTCCTCAAGCGGTCGCGAACTGCGCTGCGTTGTTCCACATGAAGGGCACTTGATGACCGTTTCGTGGGTGACCCAAACTGTAATCAACCCATACATTTTATCTGTCGTCTTGATTCGTAATGCATCAGTTTCAATCGAGTGCGCACAGACCGAACAAAACAAACTAACTTCTGCACTATCGATGACCGCACGAGATTCGCTGACTGAATGCATGGCCTAATCATCCTGTAACTCGAAATTGAAGGTCGCCTTCAGTAATTTCCTGTCAAACTGAATTCAATTGCAATAGCATAGAAGAAATTCAATGCGATGTCTCATGGCAATTCAGCCAAATGTCGCGTCCGTTCATGGCGAATGATGCAGAACCATCAAACATCAACAGATTAAAGGGAATGCGGAGCATTCTTGTCGATCGAC